>NZ_KV796452.1:0-28356 GCF_001809185.1 Corynebacterium sp. HMSC072G08 | reverse complement strand
AAGCCCAAACCTGAAAACCCGAAGCCGGAAAAGCCCGAGTCGGAGAAGTCAAGCAAGCCGGAGTCGATGAGTGCCTCGGCGACGGTGGCCTGGATCGTGCCGATCCTTACGCTCCTCGCGGCTCTAGGCAGCGTCGGCTACGCCGTTATCCACGGCATGATCCCCGGTCTCAAGCTGCCGAAGCTCCCCTTCTAGCGATTAATTCGGAGCGTCGAGGTGTTGCGTCGTGAGGTAACCGCGGCGCATGCGCTCGACAATGATGGAGCGCAGATACAACGCCAGTCCCCATAGCATCGCAAAGATGATGGCAACGGCGAGCACAGACCAGTGGATGAAGATGCCCATCGCAGCGCCCACGATTTGGCCGGCGAAGATGACGGCGAGCGCCCACGGCTTCTTAATGAAAGCGAACATGATGACGTGGAACGCGAGCCACGCGCCCACCAGCGCGATAGTGGTGGTCGTCCACAGCTCGCCGTTGTAGAGCATGCGCAACGCCAGCAGGGCGAGGACCAGCGTGATGACCTCCATGGTGAGCCCGTTGGCCAGCACCATGCCAGTGAACTGCTTGAGCGGGTCCTTGGCCGGGGCGTGCCCCATGCCCAGCGGGCCTACCTCTGACTCGACGCGGGGCTTGCCCCGCAGTTCGTCACGGTTGTTGTTGCGCGAAGTCATGCAAGTGAGTTTGCCAAAACCGGCAGGGCAAGTCTAATTAATACGGGCCGCGACGTGGTCCAGAATTGCCCCTGCGACGTCGACGCCGGTGGTCTCCGTGAGCGCCACGAATTGAGCGTTGGAATTGACCTCGCAGATAAGCGGCGCGCCGTCGGCATCGAAGAGCACGTCGATGCCGCCGAAGTCGAGGCCGGTCGCGCCCATAGCGCCCCGCGCAGCCGCGATGGTGGCGGCATCGGGAGCAAAGGCCTCGGCCGTGCCGCCGGCTGCGATATTCGCACGAAAGTCACCGGAGCTGCGGCGGATCATGGCAGCGACGAGGTCATCGCCCACGAAGTAGAGGCGCGCGTCCGTGCCCGTGGCCGCGGCGATGAAGCGCTGGAGGACGGCGTCCTCCGTGCCCAGGCCGCACAGGAAGTCCAGGAGTCCGGCGCGGGACTCGACTAATTCCACGCCCGCGCCCCAGGAGCTGCGGGCACGCTTGGCCACGAGCGGGAGCCCGAGAGTGTCGATGGCGGCGTCGGCGTACTTGCCCCAGGCGGTCTGCGGGGCAAAGCGCAGCGGCACGAGCAACGTATCCGGCTGAGGCACGCCTGCGGCGAGCAGGGCCGGGTACGTGAGCGCCTTGGAATCGCAAGTCTCGACGGCCGCGGCGGAGTTGAATACGCGCGTGCCCCGGGCCTCGAGGAGCCGGAGGAGTGCGACGTCCTTGTCGAAGGCCAGGGCGAAGGAGGGGGCATCGGCAAGCTGGGCATGGGCATTGGTGACGCGGTCCAGCGTGAGCCCGCGGGCGCGGGCGGCGTCCTCAAGCAGGCCGAACTGGCGGTCAAAGACCGGCCAGTTGAGCCACGCGTTGTGGACGAGCCAGCCCATCTACGCTCCCAGGAGGGTGCGGGCCTCGCCGGCCGTGGCGACGGAGCCGGTGATGATGATGCCCTTGCCCGCGAAGGCCTGGGCGCCGTCTTCGTCGGCGAGCTCGATAGCCTGGTCCACCGCGTCGAGGATGGTATGCGCGGTGTAGACGCGCTCGTCGCCGAAGACGTCGGCGGCGAGTTCCGCGAGCTCCTCCATCTCCATCGCGCGGGGGTTGGAATTCTGCGTGATGACCACGCGATTGACAGCGGGCTCGAGCGTCTTCAAGATGTCGAGGACGTCCTTGTCACCGAAGATGGACACGACGGCGGTGACGTCTGCGAAGTCGAAGTCGCGGTCGAGCGCGGCGACGAGCGAACGCATGCCGTGCGCGTTATGCGCGGAGTCAACGAAGACCGCCGGGTTGGCACGCAAGCGCTCGAAGCGGCCCGGGACCGTGGCTTGGGCGAAGCCGTTGCGGACACTTGCGATGTCGAGGGCGTGGCCAGCGTGGGCGCCGAAGAAGGCCTCCACAGCGGCGAGAGCGGTGGCCGCGTTGTGGGCCTGGTGCTCGCCGAAGAGCGGAATGAAGATGCCCTCGTAGGTGCCGCCCAGGCCGCGCAGAATGAGCTGCTGGCCGCCCACGGCGACAGCAGACTCGGCGACGGCGAACTCGGAGCCCTCGCGCGCGACACCAGAGTCAGTGTCTACGGCGCGCTGGAGGAGGACCTTCATGGCGTCGGGCTCCTGCACGCCAATGATCGCGATGTTCTCGTCCGGGCCGGCGTCGAAGCCCTCGTCGTGCGGGCGCGGCTTGATAATACCGGCCTTCTGCTCAGCGATCTCCGGGAGGGTCTCCCCCAGCCAGTTCATGTGGTCCATGCCGATAGGCGTGATGACGGAGACGTCCGCGTTGATGACGTTCGTGGCGTCCCAGGTGCCGCCCATGCCGACCTCGACGACGGCGACGTCGACGGGAGCGTCCGCGAAGGCCGCGAAGGCCAGCGCCACGAGGACTTCGAACTTGCTCATCGGGGCTTGCCCGGCGAACTTGTCGTCGACCATCGCCACGTAAGGGGCGATCTCCTCCCAGATGCGTACGAGGTCGCGCGCGGGAATGGGATTGCCGTCGATGACGATGCACTCGGTCATCCTGCTCAGTGCTGGCGTGGTGAACAGGCCGGTGCGGCGGTGGAAGGCGCGCAGGAGCGAATCCGTAAGACGAGCGGTTGAGGTCTTTCCATTCGTGCCGGCGATGTGGATGGCCGGGAAAGTCTTCTCCGGGTTGCCCAAGATGTCGAGGAGCATCTCCACGCGGTCGAGCGAGGGATTCGGATCCGTCTCGCGCGGGCGCGCGTTGAGCTCCGCCTCGAGTGCTGCCAGCTGAGCCAGCTCTTCAGGGGTGTCCTCCGCGGGCGCGGGCTCCTCGTACTCGTCCTCGGAACCCATGCCGAGGTTGAGCGTGAGCCCGGAGTCGGTGATCTCCACCGGGCTGTCCGCGGTGCCCTCGGCAAGTGCGTCGACGATCTCGAACTCGTCGTCCTTGCTGTCCTTCTTGTCTGCCACTACTTGAGTGCCTCCAGGCGTGCGGTAATGCGCTCGACCTCTTCTTGTGCAACCTGCTGGCGGGTGCGGATCTTCTCCACGACGGTATCGGGAGCCTTGGAAAGGAAGGCCTCATTGGCGAGCTTCTTGCCGGTCTGCTCAAGTTCCTTCTCCGCCTTGCCCAGGTCCTTGGTCAGGCGCTTGCGCTCGGCCTCGACGTCGACGGTGCCGGAGGTATCCAGTGCGACCTCGACGGTGGCCTGGGTGAGGCGCACCTCGATGGACGCGGACGGCGCGAAGCCGTCTTCCGGCTCGGTTGTGTTGGCGAGGTTGCGGATCATAGCCTCGAGCGGCACTAGATCGCAGGCGGCGAAATCGAGGCGGCCCGGGACCTTCTGCGAAGGCTTGACGCCTTGGTCGGAGCGGAAGCGGCGCAGCTCGGTGATGAGCTTGTCCGCGTCCGCGATGCGGCGCGCAGCAACCTCGTCCTTCTCGGCGCCACCGTTGGTGTCCTCCTGCGTCGGCCACGGGGCGACGACGATGGTCTCGCCGCCGGTGAGAGCCTTCCACAGGACCTCGGTGACAAACGGCATGGTCGGGTGGAGCAGGCGCAGGACCACGTCGAGGACGCGGCCCAGAACGAGCTGCGTATTGTGGCCGGTCAGCCGCTCCGCGTCTGACGTTTCTGCCGAATCGAAGTCGCGCGGGATCTGCGTCTTGGCAATCTCGACGTACCAGTCGCACAGCTCGTCCCACGCGAAGTGGTAGAGCAGCTCGTTGGCCTTGGCGAACTGGTAGTCGTCCAGGTACTTATCCACCTGAACGCGGACCTCTTCGGCGCGGTCGAGGATCCAGCGGTCGGCATCCGTGAGCGCGTCGCGAGCGGGCAGCTCGCCCACGCCCGCGCCGTTCATGAGCGCGAACTTCGTGGCGTTGAAGAGCTTCGTGGCGAAGTTGCGGGAGGCCGCGGCAGCGTCCTGGCCCAGCGGCAGGTCAACGCCCGGGTTGGCGCCGCGCGCGAGGGTGAAGCGCAGGGCGTCCGCGCCGTAGTCGCGGACCCAGTCCATGGGGTCGATGCCGTTGCCGAGCGACTTGGACATCTTGCGGCCCTGCTCGTCGCGGACGAGGCCGTGCAGATAGATGTCGTGGAACGGAATCTGCGGACGGCCGTCCTTGCCTTCGCCGAGGAGCTCCGGGGTATGAGCCCCCGCGAAGGTGCCGAACATCATCATGCGAGCGACCCAGAAGAAGAGGATGTCGTACGCGGTGACGAGCACGTTCGTGGGATAGAACTTCTCCAGATCCGGGGTCTTCTCCGGCCAGCCGAGCGTGGAGAAGGGCCACAACGCCGAGGAGAACCAGGTGTCGAGGACGTCGGGGTCCTGGACGTAGCCGGCCGGCGGCTCCTCGTCGGGGCCGACGCAGACGATATCGCCGTCCGGGCCGTACCAGATCGGGATACGGTGGCCCCACCACAGCTGGCGCGAAATGCACCAGTCGTGCATGTCATCGACCCAGTCGAAGTAACGCGGCTCCAGGGAGGTCGGGTGGATGACGGTATCGCCCTCGCGGACGGCGTCGCCGGAGTACTTGGCGAGCTTCTCCACGGCGACGAACCACTGCAGGGACAGGCGCGGCTCGACGGGCTCGCCGGAACGCTCCGAGTGGCCCACGGAGTGGACGTAGGGGCGGATTTCCTTGACAATGCGCCCCTGCTCGGCGAGCGCCTCGCGGATCTGCACGCGGGCCTCTTCGCGGGTCAAACCATCGAACTGGGTGCCCGTGTTTGCGATATGGCCGGTCGTGTCCATGATGTTCGGCATGTCCAGGTTGTGGCGCAGGCCCATCTGGTAGTCGTTCGGGTCGTGGGCCGGAGTGATCTTCACGGCGCCGGTGCCGAATTCCATGTCCACGTAGTCGTCGGCGATGACCTTGAGCGTGAGGTCGTCGCGGAATGGGTGCGGGAACTCCTGGCCGACGAGGTCCTTGTAGCGCTCGTCGTCCGGGTGGACGGCAATCGCGACGTCGCCGAGCATTGTCTCCACACGGGTCGTGGCCACGATGAGGTGCGGCTCGTCGTCATTGAGGGAGCCGTAGCGAATGGAGACGAGCTCACCCTCGACGTCTTTGTAGACGACCTCGATGTCGGAGACGGCGGTCTCGAGCACCGGCGACCAGTTGACCAGGCGGTTGGCTTGATAGATCAGGCCTTCGTCGTAGAGCTGCTTGAAGATAGTCTGGACGGCGCGAGAGAGACCATCATCAAGCGTAAAGCGCTCGCGGGACCAGTCCACGGAGTCGCCGATGGCGCGCATCTGATTCTGAATAGTTCCGCCGTACTCGCGCTTCCACTCCCAGACCTTCTCAATGAATTCCTCGCGGTCGTAGTCCCAGCGGGACTTGCCCTCGGTCTCCTTAAGCTTGGCCTCGACCTTGGTCTGGGTCGCGATACCCGCGTGGTCCGCGCCCGGCAGCCACAGCGTAGCGAAGCCCTGCATGCGCTTGCGGCGGATAATCGAGTCGATGAGCGTGTGGTCCAAGGCGTGGCCCATGTGCAGCTGACCGGTGACGTTCGGCGGCGGCAACACGATGGAATACGGCTCGGCCTCGGACTCGGCCGACGGTGTGAAGTAGCCCGCCTTCACCCAGCCTTCGTAGAGGTCAGATTCGACCGACTGCGGATCCCAGGACTTGGGCAGCGCGTCGGCGCGGTTGGTACCAACTAAATTCTTGTCATTTCGCTCAGTCACCCGGCCAAGTCTACCCTGTGCGTCAACGCCGAATTCTTACCCCCATTCCAGCATTTTCCCCCGCCCGCGCGCGCCCGGCGCTACATTGCTTTCCATGTCTTCACAAGTAACCCGCCTGCGCACGCGCCACTTCCTCGACGCGCATGCACAAGGAACCAAGTTTTCCTGCTTGACCAGCTACGATGCCCTCACCGCCGGTATCTTTGACGAAGCCGGCATCGAACTCCTCCTCGTCGGTGACTCCGCCGCGAATGTCGTCTACGGCCGCGAGACCACGCTCTCCCTTACCCTCGACGAAACCATCACCATGGCCAAGGCCGTCGTCGCCGCCACACAACGCGCCTTCGTCGTCGTCGATCTTCCCTTCGGCTCCTACGAGGCCTCGCCTTCGCAGGCGCTCGAATCCGCTGTCCGCGTCATGAAGGAGACCGGGGCGCACGCCGTGAAGTTCGAGGGCGGCGCGGAGCTCGCCCCCACCGTCGAGAAGTTGGTCGCCGCAGGCATCCCTGTCTGCGCGCACATCGGGTTCACGCCCCAGTCCGTCCACGCCTTGGGCGGCTTCCGCGTCCAGGGCCGCGGGGACCAAGCCGACCGCTTGCTTGCCGATGCCTCCTCCCTCGCCACCGCCGGCGCCTTCGCCGTCGTCCTCGAGATGGTCCCGGCCCCCGTTGCCGCGCGCGTCACGAAGACCATCGACATCCCAACGATCGGCATCGGCGCCGGGGCCGACACCGACGGCCAGATCCTCGTATGGACCGACATGGCCGGACTGTCCACCGTCGCCCCGCGCTTCTCCCGCACGTACGCAGACCTGCGCGCCACGCTCACCGAGGCCGTCTCCTCCTACATCGCAGACATCAACTCCGGCTCCTTCCCCTCCGAGGCAGAAAGCTTTCAGGACTAATGCAGATTCTCACCACTAAAGCTCAACTATTCGCATTCCAACGCACTGGCTCGGTCGGATTGGTTCCCACCATGGGCGCGCTCCACGGCGGCCACGCCTCACTCGTGCGCCGCGCACGCGAAGAGAACGACACCGTGGTTGTCTCCGTCTTCGTCAATCCCCTGCAGTTCGACAAGCTCGGCGACTGCGAGGATTACCGCGAATACCCGCGTAACCTCGACGCGGACGCCGCGTTCCTCGAGTCGCTCGGCGTCGACGCAGTCTTCGCGCCCTCGCCGGAGGAGATGTACCCGAACGGCCAGGCCATCTGGGTACGCACCGGCCGCATGGGCGAGGCCCTCGAGGGTGTGACGCGCCCCGGGCACTTCGATGGTGTCGCCACCGTCGTGACCAAGCTGTTCAACCTCGTGCGCCCGGACCGCGCCTACTTCGGCCAGAAAGACGCACAGCAGGTCGCTATCATTCGCCGCATGGTCGCCGACCTCGACCTGCCCGTCGACATCGTGGCGGTCCCCATCGTCCGCGCCGCCGACGGCCTCGCCGAGTCCAGCCGCAACCAGCGCCTCTCCCCCGACGAGCGCCCGCAGGCCCTCCAGCTGTCCCAGGCGCTCTTCGCGCTGCGCGACGGCGCCACGCTTGACGAAGCCCGCGCGATGATCGACAGGCTCGACTACCTCGTCGTCGTCGACCCGCTTACCCTGAACGCAGTCGAGCCGGACCAGCGCCCGGCCCTCGCGCTGTGCGCAGCGTGGGTCGGCCCGGTCCGGCTCATTGACAACCTCGAGCTGAGCTAGAGGAGATCCTTCACGGCCTCGCGCTCGGCGCGCAGCTCGGCGACGGAGGCCTCGATGCGCTCCTTCTGGAAGTCGCTGAGCTCGAGGCCCTGAACGATCTCCCACTTACCGTCGCGCGCAATGGTCGGGAAGCCGCAGATGAGTCCCTCGTCCACGCCGTAGCTGCCGTCCGAGACAACAGCGGCGGTGCGCCAGTCCTCGGTGCCGGCGAACCAGTCGCGCATGTGATCGATGGCCGCCGAGGCCGCCGACGCAGCAGACGACGAACCGCGGACCTCGATGATCTCGGCACCGCGCTTGGCCACGCGCGGAATGAACTCATCGGCGTACCAGGCCTGGTCGACCTCGACCTTCTCGCCATTTGCCTCGGCGAACGTGAGATCCGGGAACTGGGAAGCGGAGTGGTTGCCCCAGACCGCGACCTTCGTGAAGTCCGTCGTGCGCTTGCCGGTCTTCTCGGCCAGCTGGCTCAGTGCACGGTTGTGGTCGAGACGCATGAGAGCGGTGAACTGACGTGGGTCCAGATCCGGCGCATTCTTCGAAGCAATAAGCGCGTTCGTGTTCGCCGGGTTGCCCACGACGAGCACCTTGACGTCGCGGTCCGCGAAGTCATTGATGGCCTTGCCCTGCGGGCCGAAGATGGCGCCGTTGGCGCTGAGCAGGTCAGCGCGCTCCATACCCTTCGTGCGCGGGCGGGAGCCGACGAGGAACGCGGCGGTGGTGCCGGTGAATGCTTCCTCCAAGTCGGTGGTGACGGTGACGGACTGGAGCAGCGGGAAGGCGGCATCGGCAAGCTCCATGGCCACGCCGGTCGCGGCCTGCTTCGCGGGCTCAATCTCCAGCAACACCAAGTCGACCGGCACGTCCTTGCCGAAGACCTCGCCGGAAGCCACACGGAAAGCAAGGGCGTAGCCGATATTGCCGGCCGCGCCCGTAATCGTCACACGCTGAGCAGAAGTCATCACAGTTCCTTTCACACGACTGAATTTGCTCTTAGTGTCTAGTTTCCCTGCACACCCATGAAAATGCGACCACTGTGACCTAACCCCAACCGGGCACCCCCCCAAATGGGCTCCACCTTTCACCCATTTCGGGTAGATTTCCACATTTGAATTTCACGGCCCGCGCTTTTCGGGCACGATGGATAGGCAGAGAAATTTGAGAAAGGGAGACCCACAGCGATGGCTACTGATGACAACGCTACGACCGAGACAACCGGCACCACCGCGGCCGAGGTCGCCGTCGAGCGAGTCGTCGAAATTGCTACAGAGCAATTTTCCCGCAAGGGTTTCGCCGAGACAAAGCTCGACACCATTTCCCGCGCGTCCGGCATGTCCAAGCGCATGATCCACTATCACTTCGGCGATAAGCAGGGGCTGTATCAAAAGGCACTAGCCCACGCCGCCGAGTTGCTCGCACCCAACGTGGCGCTCATGGAACCCCACTCCGCCGTGCCCGTCGAAGGCGTGCGCAAGCTCGTGGACACCATCTTCGACCAGTACGTCGCCCACCCTGAGGCCGTGCGCCTGCTCACGCAGGAATCCGTCATCCAGTCCCTCGAGACCACGCAGAACGCCGCGGTCACGGACCTCTCCGAGCTCTCGCTCCACCTGGATAAGCTGCTCATGAAGGGCCAGGACGCCGGCGCTTTCCGCCCCGGTATTTCCGCGAATGACGTCTTCGTACTCATCGCGTCGCTCGCGATGTACCGCACGACGAACAAAGACATGATGATCAATCTGCTGGGCCTCGACATGACGAACGAGACCAACACGGAGGGCATGCGCCGCATGGTTATCGACGCCATCCTTGCGTTCCTCACGGCGAATATTCCGGACACCGGTCAGGAGTCCTACCTCACCGCCAAGGTCGAAGACGATGAGTCCGAGGTGCCCTCGGATGTCTACGACTCGGGTGCGGGCATTTACGACTAATCCCCCGTTCCTTGCGAAAATCGTCGCGAGAGTTCAACGCACATGACGATTTTCGGCAGCAACTCGCCCCGTTCCTTGCGAAAATCCTCCCGCGCCAGCACGGCTGCGGGAGGATTCTTTTAGGCGGACTGTTCGGCCGGGGCGTAGAGGTACTCGGGCTCGGCCTCGCCGCGGACGGTGGCGGCCGTGATGCGCACGCCGGAGATGTCTTCGCGGTCCGGGAGGTCGTACATGATGGGCACGAGCAGCTCCTCAAGGATGGCACGCAGGCCGCGGGCGCCGGTCTTGCGCTCCATGGCGAGCTCGGCGATTTCCTCGAGGGCGTCCTTATCGAACTCGAGGGCGGCACCGTCCATCTCGAACAGAGCCTGGTACTGGCGCACGAGCGAGTTCTTCGGCTCGGTGAGCACGCGGACGAGGGACTCCGTGTCGAGGTTGTCCACGGTCGCGACGACGGGCAGGCGGCCAATGAACTCGGGGATGAGGCCGAACTTCACGAGGTCCTCCGGACGCACCTGGTCGAAGAGGTCGTGGCGCTCGCGCTCGGCGGCGGTGTCCAGCTTCGCACCGAAGCCCACGCCCTTCTTGCCCACGCGGTCCGCGATGACCTTCTCCAAACCCGCGAAGGCACCGGCGACGATGAACAGGATATTCGAGGTATCGAGCTGGATGAACTCCTGGTTCGGGTGTTTGCGGCCGCCCTGCGGCGGGATAGCAGCGACGGTGCCCTCGAGGATCTTGAGAAGCGCCTGCTGCACGCCTTCGCCGGAGACGTCGCGGGTAATCGACGGGTTTTCCGACTTGCGGGAGATCTTGTCAATCTCGTCAACGTAGATGATGCCGCGCTGCGCGCGCTCCACGTCGAAGTCCGCGGCCTGCAACAGCTTGAGCAGAATATTTTCCACATCCTCGCCCACATAGCCGGCCTCAGTGAGCGAGGTGGCATCGGCGATAGCGAACGGGACGTCGAGCATGCGCGCGAGCGTCTGCGCGAGGTAGGTCTTGCCGGAGCCGGTCGGGCCGAGCATCAAGATGTTGGATTTTGCGATTTCTACAGCGTCTTCGGGTGCGGCGTGGCGCCTACGGGAGGCATCGGCAGCCTGGGCCTCGTCCGACTTCATGCGCTTGTAATGGTTGTAGACCGCCACCGACAGCGCGCGCTTGGCGCGATCCTGGCCAATGACGTACTTGTCGAGGAACGCCGAAATCTCCGAGGGGCGCGGCAGGCGCGTCTCCGCCTTCTCCTCCGCGGCCTCAGCGTTCTTCCCCAGCTCCTCTTCGATGATCTCGTTGCACAGCTCAATGCACTCATCGCAGATGTAGACGCCGCCGCCGGCGATAAGCTTCTTCACTTGCTTCTGGCTCTTCCCACAGAATGAGCATTTCAGCAGGTCAGCGCTTTCTTGCATGCGTGCCAATTCAGGCCTTCCGTCTCGATTGCGTCTAGGGAGTCGCGCGCTGGGCGCGCCGTAACTTCCCACTCTAGTAAATCAACGCGCCGCCGCCCCGATTTCTTCCCGCGCGGCGACACATGAAGATGAATATTATTGCCGGTCCGCTAGACATAGACCAAGCGGTACAGTACCTTTCCTTCAACCCTGCACAGGGGCAGAAAAATGACTTTGGTAATACATTAACTGGAAAGGCCCTGACCATGGACATTCGGTCGCGCATCGACTCTCACCGCATGGGAACGTATCAATGGACCATCATCGCCATTGCGCTCTTTATCAACTCCTTGGACGGCTATGACATGGTCGCCATGGCCTTCGCCGCCTCGGCCGTCACGGACGACTTTGGGTTGAGCGGTTCAGCGCTGGGCTGGCTGCTTGCCGCGGCGGGCATCGGCATCGCGCTCGGCTCTCTCATCCTAGCCCCGCGCGCGGACCGCTGGGGCCGCCGCACAGTCATCCTCTTAGGCCTCGCCATCGATCTTGTGGGTCTCGTCGCGACGGCGCTCGCGCCGAACTTCGCGCTCCTGCTCGCCGCGCGCATCCTCACCGGCGTGGGCGTGGGCGCCATCCTCACGTGCGTCACGGTGCTCGTGAGCGAGTTTTCCAACCTGCGCCACCGCGGTCTCGCCGTGGCCATCTATGCCTCGGGCTACGGCCTAGGCGCCGCCGCGTGCGGCTGGGTGGCCAAGTCTTTCGGCGCCTGGGAGATTATCTTCTGGGTCGGCGCCGCACTCACTCTCGTCGCGCTTGCTCTCGCGTGGTCTATCCCTGAGTCCCCCGACTTCCTCGCGGCCCGCGGCGACTCCGCCGGTGTGCGTCGCCTTGCCCTGCGCTTGGGCCTCGGCTCCGACATCATTGTGGCGCCCGCTCAGCCTTCCGATGCCGCCCTCCGCGACGTCCTCTCCCCCGCTTGGCGCCCCATCTCGCTGCGCCTATGGGTAGCCTTCGCCCTCGGCTCGTCCGCGTTCGGTTTCGCGTCGCAGTGGACACCCAAGCTTCTCGATACCGCCGGGCTCAGCGCCGAGCAGGGCATCCTGGGCGGCATCATGCTCTCTGTGGGCGGCACGCTGGGCTCGCTTGCCTTCGGGACGCTCACGACGCGCATTCGCGCTCAGCGCCTGCCCATCGGTTGCTGCCTTGCGGCGGCGGTCGTGCTCGTGGCCTTCATCTCTCTGTCGGGCACACCGCTGGCGATGCTCGTCCTCGGCGTCGTGGCGGGCATGTTTTTAAACGGCTGCATCACGGGCTTCTACACCGTTGTCCCGGCGGCCTATCCCGGCGCGCTGCGCGCCTCGGCGATGGGAGCGGCCATTGGCGTCGTGCGCGTGGCCACGACGGCCTCGCCCATCCTCGTGGGCTACCTCGTCGACGCAGGGTGGACGCCGTTTGCGCTCTACGTTCTCTTCGCGGTACTCACCGTTGCGGGCGGTGTGTGCCTGCGCGGAATTCGGGAGTACCGTAAGGTTCACACGACTCCTGCGCGCGAGCGCGTTCTGGTTTAGCCTGAAGGCATGTTCTCCCTTAATAATCAGATTGCAGTCGTCACCGGTGCCGCGACGGGCATTGGTAAGGGCATCGCCTCCGCATTGTGCGAGGCTGGTGCCACCGTCGTCATCGCTGATCTCAACGAGTCGGCCGCGGCTGACACCGCCGCATCACTGGGTGCGCACTCGCGCTTCGTCGACGTGACCAAGCGTGAGACGGTCCGCGCGCTCTATGACTCCGTCGTCGAGGAATTCGGCCGCCTCGACATCGTGTGCTCCAACGCGGGTGTCTTCCCCAACGCGCCACTGGAGACCATGACGGATGAGCAGTGGGATGCGATGTTCGCCATCAATACGCATGGCACGTTCACCGTGGTGCAGGAGGCGCTGCCGCATATGAAAGCACAGCGCTACGGCCGCATTGTCATCACGACCTCGATCACCGGCTCCCACACGGGCTTCCCCGGTTGGGCACACTATGGCGCATCCAAGGCCGCGCAGCAGGGCTTCATGCGTTCCGCCGCGCTCGAGGTCGCCCGCGACGGCATCACCATCAACGGCGTGCTGCCGGGCAACATCCTGACGGAGGGCCTCGAAGGCCAGGGCGAGGAGTACCTCGCCGAGATGACCCGCGCCATCCCCATGCACCGCCTGGGCGACCCGCGCGATATCGGCAATGCCGCCGCGTTCCTCGCCTCCCGCGAAGCCGGCTACATCACGGGCCAAACCCTCATCATCGACGGCGGCCAGGTGCTGCCGGAGACCCCCGAAGCGATTCTGCCGCCGTACGAGGCTTAGACTTCTCTCCCGTTCTTATGCGATAGCGCACAAAGAGTCTTGTGCCGTGTTCGGTGTGCCCTGGGCAACCGCTATGACGCACAGCTCGTGCACCGCGTTCACGCCGTCCTATATCTGTGCGGTGTGGTGGCCCAAGGCGAATAAGGCGGGCGCGCTCGCCTCCATGCTCACTGGTGCTGTGGTGTCCGTGGGGTGGAATGCCCTGGGCCTCGACGCTGCGACGGGCTGGGACGCGATGGTTGCGGGCATCGGCAGCTCCACGCTGGCCATGGTTGTGGGGAACGCTGGCGACGCAGCGGCGCTACCCAGTGCCAGCTCGCATTCAGGCAGCACTGCGGGAGATCTAAAAAAGGGCGGCCCGAAGGCCGCCCTTGTGTCTTAGCGCTTAAGCGTTGAGCTTACGGTAATCAAACACCGTATCAATGAGACCGTACTCGACGGCTTCCTGCGCGGTGAGGATCTTGTCGCGGTCGGTGTCCTGGCGGACCTGCTCGGAGGTACGGCCGGTGTGGCGGGCCAGCGTGTCCTCCATGAGGCGACGCATACGCTCGATCTCGGCAGCCTCGATGGCGAGGTCAGAGACCTGGCCCTGGGTGCCTTGCGTGCGCGGCTGGTGGATGAGGATGCGGGAGTTCGGCAGGGCTGCGCGCTTGCCCGGGGCACCGGCGGCCAGCAGCACAGCGGCGGCGGACGCGGCCTGGCCCAGGCAGACGGTCTGCACGTCGGGGCGAACGTACTGCATGGTGTCGTAGATGGCCATCAGCGAGGTGAACGAGCCACCCGGGGAGTTGATGTACATCGTGATGTCGCGGTCGGGGTCCTGGGACTCGAGGACGAGCAGCTGCGCCATGATGTCGTTGGCGGAGGTGTCATCGACCTGGGTGCCCAGGAAGATAATGCGCTCCTCGAAGAGCTTGGAGTACGGGTTGGTCTCCTTGGTGCCCTGGGCGGACTGCTCGATAAAGGACGGCAGCACGTAGCGGGAGTTCGGCATCTGGAAATTAGACATAAAAGATTCTCCTTCTAAAAGAATGCGTGCCGGTTTAGAGATTGGACAGCGGGCCCTGAGCGGACTCGATGACGTGGTCGACGATGCCGTAGTCCTTGGCTTCCTGCGCGGTGAACCAGCGGTCGCGGTCGGAGTCCTTGGTGATCTGCTCGAAGGTCTGGCCGGTGTGTTCAGCGATGAGCTCGGCCATCTCGCGCTTGGTGGCGGCGAACTGCTCGGCCTGGATGGCGATATCGGCAGCGGTGCCACCCACGCCAGCAGACGGCTGGTGCATCATAATGCGTGCGTGTGGCAGAGCGTAGCGCTTGCCCTTCGTGCCGCCGGAGAGCAGGAACTGGCCCATGGAGGCAGCCAGGCCCATGCCGTAGGTGGCGATATCGCACGGCGAGTACTTCATCGTGTCGTAGATGGCCATGCCGGCCGTGACGGAACCGCCCGGGGAGTTAATGTAGAGCGAAATGTCGCGAGTGGGATCCTCAGCCGACAGAAGCAGGATCTGTGCGCACAGCTTATTCGCAATCTCGTCGTCCACCTGGGTGCCCAGGAAGATAATGCGCTCGCGCAGCAGGCGCTCGTAGACGCTATCGCCCAGGTTCATGCCTGCGCCCGGTGCCGTCATAGTGATGTCAGACACTTCTAATCAGTCTCCTTCGTACGTGTTCTTTTCCGCTTTGCCGCCGCAGCGAAAACCACGACGCGAAAAGCCAATGGCACCACCCTACCGCGCTTTGGTCGCCAAGAACCCCTCGAAAGGGCCTTGTTCGCTATGAGCGTTACGCCAGCCGCGTAGGCATGCAAAAAGCCCGGGCTGCAGCCCGGGCTTTCAGCGTGAAGGATTAATCCTCAGCGTTCGCTGCGGTCTCCTCGTCTTCTTCGATCTCGCCGAAGTACTGCTCGACGTCGACCTTGGTGCCGTCCTCGTCCTTAGCATCAACGCGGCAGATGGAGGCCGCGAGTGCCTTGCCACGGCGGACGTCGGCAAACAGGTTGCCGATCTGGCCGTTGGACTGGATCTGCTGGATGAACTGGTTCGGGTCCATGCCGTAGGACTGTGCGGTGAACAGGATGTGATCGGTGAGCTCCTGCTGGGAGACCTCCGGCTCTTCCTTGTCAGCGACGGCGTCCAGGAACAGCTGGGTGCGCACGGACTCTTCAGCCTGCTCGCGGGACTCCTTGTCGAACTCCTCGCGGGTGGTGCCCTGTGCCTCGAGCAGCTGGGCGAGAGCCTTCTCGTCGTGTGCGAGCTGGCCCAGGACTTGGTGCAGCTGAGCGTGAACCTGCTCGTCCACGATGGACTGCGGCAGCTCGAAGGACACCTGCTCCATGGCAGCCTTGAGGACCTCGTCGCGGATGGCAGCAGCCTGCTCGGACTTCTTGGACTCCTCGACCTGGCCCTTGGTGGCCTCGCGCAGCTCCTCGATGGTGTCGAACTCAGACGCCATCTGAGCGAACTCGTCGTCGAGGTTCGGCAGCTTGCGCTCCTTGGACTGAACGACGTGGACCTTGATGGTGGCCTCTTCGCCCTTGTGCTCGCCGGAGTTGATCTCAGCGGTGAACTCGTTGTCCTCGTCGGTCTTCATGCCGCGCAGTGCGGTGTCGAGGCCCTTGATGAGGTCGTCGTCGCCGATGCGGTAGGACAGGCCCTCGGTGGACGCGTCCTCAATCTTCTTGCCGTCGATCTCGGCGGTGATGTCGATGATGGCGTAGTCGCCGGTCTTCATCTTGCGCTTGGTGTCCTTGAGCTCACCGAAGCGCTCGGCGAGGTTCTCCAGAGCCTCGTCCACGGCGGCATCGTCAGCAACGATGGCCGGAACGGTGACGGCGATCTTGGAGAAGTCCGGAACCTCGATCTCCGGGCGGACGTCGACCTCAGCGGTGAACTCGACAACGTCGTTGTCCTCGATCTTGGTGATGTCGATCTCCGGCTGGCCGATGACCTTGAGGTCGTTTTCAACGACGGCCTGCTCGTAGCGGGTAGGCAGCATGTCGTTGACGACCTGCTCGAGGATGGGGCCGCGGCCGATGCGCGCATCGATAAGCTGGCGCGGCGCCTTGCCCTTACGGAAGCCCGGGATCGAGACCTGCTGCGCGATGGCAGCGTAAGCCTGCGCGATCTCCTTGTCCAGCTCCGAGAACGGAACGTTAACGGTCAGCTTGACGCGAGTATCGCTCAGCTTGTCGACGGTGGTCTTCACGGAAAACTCTCCTGCGGGTAGTTAGTAGAATGTACGGCTCACAAGTGTACTAAAGGGGTCCAAGACTCTTCGTCTTGGACCCCTTCTTTTACGTCGGGACGACAGGATTTGAACCTGCGACCCCCTGCTCCCAAAGCAGGTGCGCTACCAAACTGCGCCACGTCCCGCGACCCGCCGAAACGGGTTCATCGCGCAAGTCTACTGGGTGTAGCGCCGTTTGCGGAAACCGGCAGCTAGTCTGGCAAACATGGCGATTTTATTTATCGATGTCGACGGCACGCTCGTCAACTCCTATCCCGGCATCGCCGCGTGCATCCGCGCGACCATGGATGAGCTCGGCCTGCCCCAGCCTTCCGATGCCCAGCTCCACCGGCTCCCCGGGCCCCCACTGCGCGATACCCTCGCGGCCTGGGGCTATGCTTCCGATGCCGTCGAGCGTATCTACGCCGCATTCCACCAGGTGTATGACACGTCGGGGTGGAAGTGGACCACGCTCCACGAGGGCTGGGCGGACGCCCTACCTCGGTGGAAGGCGGCGGGCCACACGCTGTGCACGGCGACAAGCAAGGGCGACACCGTCACCACACTCATCCTGGACCAGTTGGGTGTCCTCGAGCACTTCGACTTCATAGGCGGCGCCGACGACGAGGGCGGCACGCGCAAGCGCAAGCGCGAGGTCATCGAGTGGGTCCTTGATTCCATGGACTTACGCGGCCACGAGTCCAAGATCCTCATGATCGGCGACCGCTCCCACGACACGGAGGGCGCCCGCCCACTCGGCATCGCGACGGCGCTCGTGGGCTGGGGCCACGGCAGCCAGCCCGAGTTCGACGACGCGGATTTCTTTGCGCCGGACTTCCCAGCGCTCGAGGCTATCGTCGCCGGATGGACTAGTTAAAGTCGTTCGGGTGCGGGCCGCCGCGGCCGTCCTCGCCGCGATCCAGGCTCGTGATACCCGCCATCTCGTCCTCGGTGAGTTCGAAGCCGAAGACGTCGAAGTTCTCTGCGATGCGCTCCTTGTGCGCGGACTTCGGGAAGACGATGACGCCATTCTGCAGCTGCCAGCGAATAAGCACCTGTGCTGGGGTGACACCATGGGCCTCAGCCGGACCGGTGACCTCGGGCTGCTCCATAATGTCGGTCTTGCCCTGACCCAGCGGACCCCACGACTCGATCTTGATGCCGTGTGCACGAATGCCGTCGAGCTCGCGCCAACGCTGAAGGTACGGATGCAGCTCGACCTGATTGACGGCTGGCGTCTCCTCGGTATTGAGCTCGAGTTCCTCAATGTGGCCGAGCTCGAAGTTCGCGACGCCGATGGACTTGACCTTGCCGGCCTTCTTCAGCTCGATGAGCTGCTTCCACGCTTCGACGAAGGTGTCCTTCTCCGGGGTCGGCCAATGGATGAGGTAGAGGTCGACGTAGTCGAGGCCCAGCTTCCGCAGTGACTCGTCCAGCGCCGCGGCGGCGTCGGTCTGGCGGTCATTCCACAGCTTCGTGGTTATGAACAGCTCCTCGCGCGGGATGCCGGACTCGGCGATGGCCTGGCCCACGCCCTCCTCGTTACCGTAGATGGCTGCGGTATCGATGTGGCGGTAGCCCACGCGCAGCGCCTCGGCCACAAGTTCCGCGGTCTGCTCTGGGTCGACCTTAAACACACCAAAGCCCAGCTGAGGGATAGTATTTCCGTCGTTTAACTTGATATTCGGTACAGTCATGCGGCCTAGAATACGCCAAAACCCCGGCCGAAACCGGGGTTGAAAGTTGGAGGGAATGACGGGAATCGAACCCGCGTCTTCAGCTTGGAAGGCTGAGGTATTAGCCACTATACGACATTCCCATGCCGTCAAACGCGTGCGCGTAACGTGCTGCTCAACACTTTAACGCATGGCACGTGGAATTGAGAAAACGGGAACTCAGGAACCCAGCTAATCGTTATAGTGGGCAGGAAGAACATACTTTTAAGTACATGGGAGTGAGTGGTCTACAACATGACGGGCCTCATTATTATCCTCGCGGCCGTCGGAGGCGCAGTGTGGTTTGTCTCGAGCCGTTCGAAGAAGAACACCGCGGCCATCGAGCAGCAGAGCTTTGAGGACGCAATCGCAGACGCGCGCCGCTGGACCGAGCGCCTCGGCGGCCAGGTCATGAACCTCTCCGGCACGGACACCGCCTCTCAGCAGGCGATGGCTGATGCTTCGGAGCGTTTCACTGCGGCGAATTCCGCACTCGCCAGCGCCACGACGACCAAGCAGGCGAACCTCGCGCGCGAGTCCGCGCTCGAGGGCCTGCACTACGTCAATGCCGCCCGCGAGATCATGGGAATGCCTTCCGGCCCGCAGCTCCCGCCGCTCGAGGGTCAGCGTCAGGCTGGCCGCGTCACGGAGGAGCGCACGGTCGAGCTCCAGGACGGCCAGACGATTACCGCCTCGCCGTACGCCTCGGCGAATACCCCGAACTACTACCCCGGCGGCACCGTCGCTGGCCGTCCGGTCCCCGCTGGCTGGTACTCGCGTCCATGGTGGGCCGATGCTCTGAGCACCGGTGTGTGGATGATGGGTTACTCCATGATGTTTAACGCTATGTTCGCGGGCATGTCCGGTATTGGCTACTCGGCCGCAGCCGCAGAGTCCGGCGCCTGGGACGGCGGCGGCGACATGGGAGACATGGGCGGCGGCGACATGGGCGGCGGCGAAGATGACGGCGGCTTCTTCGACGGCCTCTTTGGTGGCGGCGACGGAGACGGCGGCGGCCTGTTCGACATGGACTTCGACTTCTAAGCCCCGTCCCCCAAGTCAACACAAGCGCCAGGGTTCTTGGAGGCCCCCTTAGCTTTGGGTTTATGGCGCTTCAGGCCGACTCAGACCCCTCGAAACGCAACAAACCCAAAGCTAAGCCTCGTGCCGTTTGGGGACGTCGAAATGATAAAACCCACTGCCACGCACGGAAAACGACGAAAGCGCCAGCGAAAGCTGGCGCTTGAGTCATATTCGGGGCGATTAGGCCTCCGGAAGCTCCGGGGCGATGCCGGTGCGCTCGTACTCGGCGAGGATGTCGATGCGGCGCTGGTGGCGCTCGGCGCGGGACCATTCCTGATCGAGGAAAGCGTCGACGATGGCGAGTGCCTCTTCCTCGGAGTGCATGCGGCCACCGATGCCAATGAGCTGAGCGTTGTTGTGCTCGCGTGCAAGGCGGGCGGTCTCCGGGGACCACGCGAGGGCACAACGAGCACCCTTCACCTTGTTCGCAGCGATCTGCTCGCCGTTGCCGGAGCCACCGAGCACGATGCCGAGCGAACCCGGATCGTTGACGGTGCGCTGGGCGGCGTCGATGCAGTATGCCGGGTAGTCATCCTCGGCATCATAAGCGTGGGCGCCACAGTCAATAACTTCGTGGCCTTGGTTCTTCAGGTGTTCAGCAATGACGTTCTTCGTCTCGAACCCTGCGTGGTCTGCTCCTAGATATACGCGCATGACCACGATGGTACCGCAACCGCTCAGTTCCGCTGCGCAAACTCAAACATTGCGGTAAACGTAAGTGTCATGACGCGCTACCTCACGACCACGCTCATCCTCTTCGCCGTGTGCTTCGCTGCGGGGATCGGGACGCTCATCGTCACGAGCCTGCCCAACTATCGGGGATTTCTCATCGGCTGGGTCCTCGCCACGCTCGCCAACCTAGGCCTCGTGGTCGCCGTAGGCTACGCACTGTTCAGCAAGCGCTTTGACAAGGGCGCACGCACCCACGCCCAGCTCTTGGTCGCCTTCATCGTGGGACTCATCGGCACCGCGTCCTGGGCGAGC
Source organism: Corynebacterium sp. HMSC072G08 (assembly GCF_001809185.1). Lineage (NCBI taxonomy): Bacteria > Bacillati > Actinomycetota > Actinomycetes > Mycobacteriales > Corynebacteriaceae > Corynebacterium > Corynebacterium sp. HMSC072G08. The sequence continues at coordinate 8,159 of NZ_KV796452.1, read as the reverse complement.
TGGGTGCTGGCCGCGTGGGAGGAATACCAGGCGCAGCAGACCCTGCCGATTATCAACATCGCGGGCCTGCCCTCGCTACCCTGCACGGTCATCGTGGTGGTCATCCTCGCCACCGCAGCATGTCGAGCGCGTAAGCGCTAGTTGTCGCGCACCTGCGGCATTTCGGTGCGGGTGCGCTTGATCTCGAAGAAGTACGGGTACTGCGCGAGACGCACGGCGGCATCGAAAATCTCGCCGGCCTCCTCGCCGGCCGGAATGCGGGTAATGACGGGGCCGAAGAAGGCCGTATCGCCCAGCTTGACCACCGGGGTGCCGACGTCGTCGCCGACCTCGGAAATACCTTCATGGTGGAACGTGCGAAGGTCCTCGTCGACCTCCTCCGTATTGGCGACGGAAGCAAACTCTGCGGGAAGGGCGGCATCGGCAAGCGCGGCTGTGATGATGTCGTCGTAGGCGCCGTAGCCCTTCTTGCCGCCCTCGCCGGCGCCGTGGATGCGGGTGCCCATGGCGGTGTAGTAGGCGTCGATCTTCTCCGGGGCTTCGAGCATGATCTTCGCGGCGACGCGGGCCGGGCCCCAATTCGCCTTCATCATCTCCATGTAGTCCGGGTCCAGGTCGCGGCCGTCGTTGAGGACGGAGAGCGACATGGGCTTGAACTCGACGCTAATATCGCGGACCTTCTCCACTTCCTTCATCCAGCGGGACGTGGCCCACGCGAACGGGCAGGTGCAATCGAACCAGAAGGTAACGGTCTGCATTATTTCTCCTAAAAAATGGTGTGCGTTATCGTTCCCCCAGACTAATGTGGGTAGCGTTACTTTTCACACAAAATTTCGGAGGAACCCCAATGACCTCGGTTAATCTCACCCGCTCGGAGGCGCAGGCCCGCGCAGCCCTCGTCACAGTTGAGCACTACGACGTAGACCTTGATATCACCGGCGAGAAGCAGTTCCGCTCCCGCACCACCGTATCGTTTACGGCGAAGGAGGACGGCTCCACGTTCATCGATCTGCGTGGGGATTCTGCCACCGCAACCTTGGATGGCGAGGCCATCGACTTCGAGTACGACCCCACCTACGGCATTCCGCTGGAGCTGAAGAAGGGCGCGCACGTCCTCGAGGTCGACGCACTCATCACCTACTCGCGCACCGGCGAGGGCCTGCACCGCTTCGTGGACCCGGCCGATAACCAGCCGTACCTCTACACCCAGTTCGAAACGGCCGATGCCAAGCGCGTCTTCGCCTGCTTCGACCAGCCGAACCTCAAGGCGACGTACTCGCTGTCCTTTACGGCCCCGAGCGACTGGACGATCATCACCAATGGCCCCGTTGAATTTGATGGGACTCGCTGGCACTGCGAGATCGACTACCCGCTCTCCACGTACCTCGTTGCCTTGTGCGCGGGTCCCTACTACCGCGTCTCGGATGTGTGGGAGGGCACGCTTACGGAGCACCCGGAGGGCCAGCCCGCGCAGGAGCTCACGGTGCCGCTGGGCATCTACTGCCGCCAGTCCCTCAAGGACTCCCTCGACGCCGAGCGCCTGTTCACGGAGACCAAGCAGGGCTTCGACTTCTACCACCGCAACTTCGGTTACGCCTACCCGTTTGGCAAGTACGACCAGATCTTCGTGCCGGAATTCAATGCGGGTGCGATGGAGAACGCCGGCTGCGTGACCATTCGCGACGAGTACGTCTTCACCTCGCCGGCGACGCACTACAAGTACGAGCGCCGCGCGGACACCATCCTCCACGAGCTCGCCCACATGTGGTTCGGCGACCTCGTGACCATGGAGTGGTGGGACGACCTGTGGCTCAACGAGTCGTTTGCCACCTGGTCCGCGGCCATCTCCCAGGCGGAGGAAACCCAGTACGACACCGCCTGGGTCACCTTCGCCAACGTGGAGAAGTCCTGGGCCTACCAGCAGGATCAGCTGCCCACCACGCACCCCATCTCCACGGATGCGTCTGATATCGAAACCGTCGAGCAGAACTTTGACGGCATCACCTACGCCAAGGGCGCCTCGACGTTGAAGCAGCTGCAGTCCTACGTCGGCCGCGAGAATTTCCTGGCAGGCGTACGCCGTCACTTCGCCGCGCATGCGTTCAGCAACGCGACCTTCTCCGATTTGCTGCAGCACCTCGAGGAGGCCTCTGGTCGCGACCTGTCCTTCTGGGCGCAGCAGTGGCTCAAGACCACGGGCGTCAACACGGTGAAGCCTGCCTTTACCGTGGAGGACGGCAAGTATGCTTCATTCTCTGTTGAGCAGTCCGGCGACACGCTGCGCACGCACCGCCTCGCGGTCGGCCTCTACAACGTGGTCGACGGGGCTGTCACCCGTGTCCGCCGCGAAGAACTCGATATCGATGGTGCCTCCACGTCGGTGGACGCCCTCATTGGCGCCGAGAAGGCAGACTTCGTCCTCGTCAACGATGACGACCTCACGTACGCACTTATCGAGTTTGATGAGGACTCGCTCGCGTTCGCTATCGAGAACATCGACAAGTTCGTCGATCCCATGGCCCGCACGCTGTGCTGGTCCGCGGCGTGGGAGATGACCCGCGGCGGCACCATGCGCGCCCGCGACTTCGTGGCGCTCGTCGCCCGCGGTGCGTCCGCAGAGACGGAGCTCGCCGTCCTCGAACGCATCCTTATCCAGGCGGTATCCGCCCAGCGGCAATACGCCGATCCCGCCTGGGCAGCGAGCGATGAGACCCTTGCATCTGCCCTGCTCGACGGCGCACAGAACCCGGACGCACAGCGCTCCCTCATCTTCGCTCAGGCGCTCACCTCGCTCGAGCTTTCCGATGCCGCCCGTTCCTACCTGCAGGGCCTCCTCGCCGACTCCGAGGACCAGGGCTTGCGGTGGAAGGCACTCGCGGCATTGGCGGCGGCTGGCGAGGACATGGAGGACGCGGTGACTTCGGAGCTTAAGCGCGATAACTCGGCACTCGGCGTCCAGGGCGCCATCCGTGCCCGCGCTGCCGTCAACACGCCAGAGAATAAGCGCGCGGTCTACGACGAGATCGTCGCCGGCGACCTGGGCAACCGCGAGCTCGAGTCCAAGCTGGCGGGTCTCACGTCACCGGGCTCGGAGGCGCTCCTGCCCACCGCAGAGTTCTACGACGTCGCGGAGAAGATCTGGGGCGCGCAGTCCTCCGAGGTCGCACAGACCACCGTCTCCGGCTTGTTCCCTCGCTGGGACGTCACAGAGGAAGGCCTCAAGCGTGCCGATGAGTTCCTCGCGCGCGAACTGCCCGGTGGCCTGCGTCGCAGCGTCACCGAGGACCGCGACCGCGTCGCCCGCGCACTGCGCAACCGCAGGTTTGACGCGTCCTGATGTACTGGGGGCCGCGTGGGATCATCGACTCCCCTCTCGCCGGCCGCTGCGGCGCTCGTCGGCGGGACTGCTGCCGTTCTAGACAGACTCGAGCGTTGCGGCGGGCCTGTCGCCGACGACGACGGCGACCGTGACGGCATCGGAACGCAAGGTCTCTTCTGAATGCTCGACGACGCGCCCTTCGCTGCCCCACACCGTACGGGAAAGGCGCAGCACCGGCTGTGTCCGGCCGATGAGCAGGTGCGACTGCTCGTCCTCGGTGGGCAACGCCGGGGTGACGAGCTCGCGCTTGAGCACGCCCAGACTGTTCATCATGCCTTCCAGATCGCTGCTTGCGAGGTCCGGGAAGAACTCCACCGGCAGGTAGTGCATGGCAAGGCTCACGGGAGACAGCTCCGTGGAGCGCAGGCGCCACAGCGCCCACACTTCGTCGTTGTCGTCGATCTCCAGCTGCGCCGCGATATGGCGCGGAGCAGTGGTGCGTTGGAAATCGAGAACGCGCGTCTGCAGCGCGGTTCCGCGGCTGCTGAGCTGCGGGTAGATGTCGTCGAGCGTCGTGAGCTCGGCGACCGGCGGAATGGACCGTACGAAGGTTCCACCTGTGCGACCGCGGCGACGATCAATGAGTCCCTCAATTTGAAGGATGTCCAAGGCATGACGAACTGTCATGCGGGCCACGCCGAACTCCTGAACCAGCTCTCGCTCAGTGGGTAAGCGGTCTCCGGGGCGCAGCTGGCCTGTCTCAATCTTCTCGCGCAATGCGTCAGAGATGAGCAAGTATGCGGGCTTGCGTCGTTGGATAGCAGTCACGCATTAAGAATAGCCAATAAAAAATGATCCCCCTAACTAAGGCCCGCTTAAAACTGCCTTAAGTTCAAGATTTAAAGGCTTAGAAATCTCTACGCAATCCACTCGGTGAGATATAGACCGGCCAGGTGTCATGCCAGCCATCCGAGCGAGATTAAGAGACATTTAATCTAGTCTAAAGCGTCGAGCGCCTGGCGCAGATCCTCGAGCAAGTCCTCACTATCCTCGATGCCGATCGACAGACGCACAAGGTCCGCCGGCGGCACGAGTTCGGAGCCCTCCGCCGACACATGCGTCATGCGCTGCGGATGCTCCACGAGCGACTCGACACCGCCCAGCGATTCTGCGAGAGCAATGAGCCGCGTGTTGAGACAGAACTGCGTCGCATGCTCGGGCTTGTGGAAGCGCACCGACATCATGCCGCCGAATCCGCGCATCTGCTTCGCCGCCAGCTCGTGGCCCGGGTGCGACGCCAGCCCCGGATAGAGCACCTGCTTCACCTCCGCGCGCGCCGCAAGGAACTCGGCCACCGCCTGAGCGTTCTGACAGTGGCGGTCCATGCGCACCGCAAGCGTCTTGATACCCCGTGCAGTGAGGTACGCATCAAACGGCGAGGCCACCGCGTCCGTATTGCCCTGGAAGTAAAGCAGGCGCTCGTCCATCTCCGGATCATTGGTCACGACCGCGCCGCCGAGGACGTCCGAGTGCCCACCCAGATACTTCGTGGTGGAGTGGAGCACGTGGTCCGCACCGAGCGCCAACGGGTTCTGGAGGTACGGGGTCGCAAAGGTGTTATCCACAACAACAGCAGCGTTGCCCTTCACCGCCGCGACGGCCGCGATATCCGTAATGTTCGTCGCCGGGTTCGTAGGCGTTTCCAGCCAGATGAGCTTCGTGTTGTCCTTGATGGCCGCGCGCACCGCCTGCACGTCGGTAGTGTCGACGATGCTGAGCTCGACGCCCCAATCGCCGTAGTCATTGTGGAGCAGGCGGTACATGCCGCCATAAGCGTCGTTGCCGAGGATGACGTGCGCGCCCGGGCGCAGGATGATGCGCAGAAGCGTATCCACGGCCGCCATGCCAGAGGAGAACACGCGCGCGTACTGCGCGTCCTCGAGCGCGGCGAGCGTCTTCTCCAGAGCACGCACGGTCGGGTTAGCCACGCGTCCATACTCGAAGCCGCCACGCAGTTGCGCCAAGCCGTCTTGTTCGAACGTCGTGGACGCGTAGATGGGCACGTTGATAGAACCCATATGGCTATCCGGCTGGTATCCGGCGTGGATGGCACGGGAATGGAAGCCGCGCGCGAGTTGTGCGCGGCGCTCGTGGTTGCTCGGCTCAGTCATGCACGCAAGCCTAGACCAAGCTGTCCATTTTTCGCGTACCTTTCCGCCTTTTATATTCACCCTGGCGTACACTAGGCGGACGATGATTCTCGCTAAAAACACTGCAACCGACACCGTCACCGCGGTTAACTCGTGGTGGTCCAATCCCGATACCCGTGCCTGGCTCGTGGAAAAGCCTCTGAAGATCCTGCTCATCATTCTCATTGCGCTCGTTCTGCATTGGCTCTCGCGCCGGCTCATCGACAAGCTCGCACGCAAAGCGCAGAGCTCGAACGGTTCGCGCCCGCCGCTGCTACGCAACGTACGCAAGCCCAAGTCCAAGCAACAGGCCCAACTGCGCTCCCTCGACGAGACGCACGAGAAACGCCGTATCTCCCGCATTAAGACGCTCGCTGGCGTCGCCCGCTCCGCCGTCGCCATCGTCATCTGGGTCTGGGCCGCCATGACCATCCTCGCCGAAATCGGCGTCAACGTCGCCCCACTCATCGCCTCGGCCGGCGTCGTGGGCGTCGCCATCGGCTTCGGCGCCCAGTCGCTTATCAAGGACTTCCTCTCTGGCATCTTCATGCTCCTCGAGGACCAGTACGGCATCGGCGACACCATCGATCTCGGCAACGGCGTCTTCGGCGACGTCGAGGACATCACGTTGCGCATCACCACCGTCCGCGACATGGACGGCGCGCTGTGGTACGTCCGCAACGGCGAGATTCTCCAGGTCGCCAACCACTCGGATGGCTACGCCATTGCCCGCATCGAGGTACCCATCAGCCTGTCCAACGACATCGATGATGCCCAAGCTGTCATCGCGGCATCGGCAGCACGCGCGGCGGACGAGGAAGCCGTCTCCGGGCTCATCCTCGAGGCCCCAAACATGCTCGGCGTCTCGAGCGTCGAGCCTGACTATGCCACCGTGCGCATCGTGACCAAGACCCTCCCCGGCGCCCAATGGCAGGTTCAGCGCTTCATCCAGGGCGAGATCTGGGAAGATATGCAGAAGAACGACATCAATACCCCCTACCCCCACGGCAAAGGAATCCCCAATTATGACGACGCCGAATAGCGCTGAGTCCGTCTACGACGCCATCGGCGGCGACGCCACCTTCGACAAGCTTGTCGCGGGCTTCTACGCGCAGGTGCCCGACGACGACATCCTCGCGCCCATGTATCCCAAAGACGATATGGAGGGCGCGCACAACCGTCTCAAGTGGTTCCTCGCGCAGTACTGGGGCGGGCCCCAGGAGTTCAGCGAAAACCGCGGCCGCCCAGCCCTGCGCATGCGGCACGCCCACTTCCACGTGGACCGCGCCGCCGCCCTGCGCTGGCTCGAGCTCATGAATAACTCGCTCGCCCAGATCGACGAGGAGACCATTCCCCCGGCCTACCGTCACATGCTCACCGACCACTTCGAACGCGTCGCTGGCATGCTCGTCAACCAGCCGGACTAACCCACATGTCCGCAGACATCCGGCGCTCCTTCTTCCCGCTGGGCTGGACGTCTTTCGGCGGCCCCGCGGCTCACCTCGGCTATTTCCGGACCGAGTTCATCGGCCGGCGCGGCTGGCTCACCGAGTCTTCCTATGCGGACCTCGTCGCGCTCTCGCAGTTCCTGCCCGGCCCCGGCAGCTCCAAGGTCGGCATGGCGCTCGGCTACCATCGCGGCGGCTGGGCCGGGTTTATTGCCGCCTGGTTCTGGTTCACGCTGCTCTCGGCCCTCATCATGGCCGTCTGTGGCCTCGCCTTCCGCGACGCCCAGCTTGCCGATCCCCCCTTCCTCACCGGTCTGCTCGCCGCCGCAGCAGGCGTCGTCGCCCACGCCGTCTACGGCATGGCCCGCAAGCTGCTCTCTACCCCACTCACGTGGGCGCTTGCGATTGCCACTTTCGTTGCGCTGTTCTGGCTTTCCCACATAGTCCCGCTCCTCCTCGCAGCGGGTCTCGGAGCCGCGTTCCTCCGCCGGCCACAACTTACTGGCGCACCCGAGCTGCGCCCCGTCACCGCCCGCGCCGGTTGGAGCGCGCTCGTTGCCTTCTTCGCACTGCTCGGTGGGCTGGCCGCCGGCGCGCTCACCGGGAACTGGTGGGCGACACGGCTGAACGCCTTCTACCAAGCCGGCGCCCTCGTCTTCGGCGGCGGACACGTCATCCTGCCGCTGCTCGAGGATCGCTTCGTCGCCACCGGATGGATGAACCCCGCTGAGTTCTTCGCCGGCTACTCCATCGCCCAAGGTTTACCCGGGCCGCTCTTCACATTTGCGACCTACGTCGGCGCCGTCGATCGCGGAATCCTCGGTGCAATCGTCGGCACCGTGATGATCTTCCTTCCTGGCGCCCTCCTCATGGTCGCGGGACTCTACTTCTGGTCGCGCTGGCGCACGCTTCCGCGCATGCGCGGCGCCTTCGCTGGCGTCAATGCCGCCGTCGTCGGGCTGCTCACCCACGCGCTCTGGGATCCCATCATCACCCACGGCGTGACAGGCTGGGCCACCGCTCTCATCGCTGTGGCCGCCTTCGCAGCACTCTGGTTCAAGGCCCCGGCGTGGTCCGTCGCGGTCGGCGCGGCTCTTGCCGGCTGGGTTCTTCTTTAGTCTGCGAAACTGGTCTCCTGGGGTTCGGGCAGCGGGATGAGGTTGCGCTCGGTGGCGAGCTGTTCGGTGCGCTGGGCAATGGTCT
>NZ_KV796451.1:0-15243 GCF_001809185.1 Corynebacterium sp. HMSC072G08 | reverse complement strand
TCAATGCACTCTAAAACCGGAAGAGCCGATATGGGCGGCACCGCGACTACCTCCGAATTGGGGGCCGCAATCGCGGCTCGGCTGGCGGACTAACGGCCCGCCGTGGGGTTGACGTGGGGGTGGCACGATGTGGCCCCGACCCTAGTGCGTGGTTTATGGTAATGCGTGTCTCTCGCGGTGAACGCCGCCGTGTATCTCATTTCCAGGAGCATCATGACCACCCCGCAAACGCACCCATCGAGCGCCCATGCCGAGGGCGAAGACGACAAGCCCCTCGGCACTTTCGAATGGCGCCGTGAATTCACCGGCCTCATTGTCGGTCTTGTTCTTGCCGCACTCATTTGGTTCTTTTTCCCGTCCAACGCCGTGGAGACTGTGATGCAGTCTTCCGGAGCTGACCCGGAGGAGACCTACACGCTTGAAGGCCTGCGCGCCGTCGCCGCCGTTACCGTCCTCATGGGCGCATGGTGGATGACCGAGGCCATTCCGTTGGCCGCCACCGCCCTTATCCCGCTCGTCGTCTTCCCGCTGGCTGGCGTGGGCACGATTAAGGAAGTCGGCTCGCCGTACGCGTCCTCGACCATCTTCCTGTTCATGGGTGGCTTCCTTATCGCGCTGGCCCTCCAGCGTTGGAATGTCCACCGCCGCATGGCGCTTGCCGTTGTCAAGGTCGTTGGTACGTCGCCGAAGCGCCTCGTGCTCGGCTTCATGCTTGCCACGGGCTTCCTGTCCATGTGGGTGTCCAACACCGCGACCGCCGTGGTCATGCTGCCTATTGGCATGTCCGTCCTGACGCTTACCGCTGACACGGTCGGCGGCATGGCTAACCAGAAGAAGTTCGCGACCGCGCTCATGCTCGGCATCGCCTACGCTGCGTCCATCGGCTCCCTGGGCACGCTCATCGGTACTCCGCCGAACGCCCTGCTCGCTGGCTACATGCGTGAGTCGCATGACATCGACCTGAGCTTCGGCAAGTGGATGATCGTCGGCATGCCGATTGCCATCGTCTTCCTCTTCATCGCCTGGTTCCTGCTCGTGACCATCTTCAAGCCGGAGATGGATCGTATCCCGGGCGGCAAGGAGCTCATCAACGACGAAATCAAGGCCATGGGTCCGTGGACCGGCCCGCAGATCGCCACCGCCATCATCTTCCTGTGCGCCGCTGTCGCATGGGTTGCTCTCCCGTTCTTCCTTGATAAGGAGTCCGGCTACGACGATGCCATCGTAGGTATCGCCGCTGGCCTCATCCTCTTCATCCTGCCGGCCAACTTCAAGTCCGGCGTGCGCCTGCTTGACTGGAAGACGGCCAATGACATGCCGTGGGACGTCCTCCTCCTCTTCGGCGGCGGCCTGTCTCTGTCCGCGATGTTCAATAACTCCGGCCTGTCCCTGTGGATTGGTGAGCTGGCCAAGGGCCTGGGCTCCCTGCCCGTCATCCTGCTCATCGCCGCGATTGCCTTCTTGGTCCTCTTCCTGACGGAAATCACCTCAAATACCGCAACCGCCGCGACCTTCCTGCCGATTATGGGCGGCGTCGCCGTGGGTATTGGCCTCACGGCGAACGGCGACATCAATGTCCTCGTGCTCTGCATCCCGGTCGCACTCGCCGCCACCTGTGCGTTCATGCTCCCCGTCGCCACCCCGCCGAACGCCATTGCGTACGGCTCTGGCCACGTGAAGATTGGCGACATGATCAAGGGCGGTATTTGGCTCAACATCATCGGTACCGTGCTCATCACACTCACCGTCTACTTCATCGCCATCCCGGTCTTTGGCCTCACTGCTTAATCACTTTCTCTTTCTGCGAATGCCCCGCCTCGTGCGGGGCATTGCGTATGGTCTGACCCGGGTAAACAGCAGGTAAAAACATTGACTGGCCTGGCGATTTGTCACAATTCAAAGCCGTGGGTATAGTTATTCCTCGTTGCACAGAGAGCACCAACCGCTCGAGGCAATGGTTAGCGCCCGTAGCTCAACGGATAGAGCATCTGACTACGGATCAGAAGGTTGGGGGTTCGAATCCCTCCGGGCGCACAGTACAAACCCGCTGGCCGCAAGGCTAGCGGGTTTCTTCGTGTTCCATCCGCCCGTGCTGCAGCGTGGGGGTAGGGGCGCTTATATTTCGGGCGCGTTATCAGGAGTGTGACGCTGAAAATGAGGCTAGTGCGCCCGATAGTGCCCGCCGTGTTCAATAATGACGGGTCTTATGCTGGTGGCCCAGCGCCGTCGGGTAAAAGCATGGGGCATTAGGATAAAGCCAACAGGCGTGCCCGGCGGGCAGAAGGAGACGAGCAATGAACAAGTGGACCCCGGGCCTCATCGGTGGCGCCGTGCTGGGCGGCATTATGTGGATTGCCACGGGAACGTTCTGGTGGCTGCTTGCAGGCATAGTCGTGGGGCTGGCTGTCGTGCCGCTCGTAGGACGCGAGGACCGGCAGAAGAATTACGCGCGCAAGAAGCGTGATGATAACTTTCGTGACTAACTACTAACGCGGGGTAAGGTGAGGGCGATTAGTTCGCGGTGATAAACGGTGGTGCGCATGAATAACGAACAGCAGGTTCTCGACAACGTAGACAAGCTCGAGGTTATGCTGCGCAGCGAGGATGAACTCGACCCCGGTCAGGCACAGGAGCTCAAGACCTTGGCCACGGGTCTGCCCATTCGGGATGTCATCGCCATTGTGGAGCGTTGCAATGCGGTGCGCGCGGCGCTGGTACTGCGCCTGCTGCCGCGGCGCAAAGCCATCGAGGTATTCGACGCCATGGACTTCGCCCAGCAGGCGGACGTTATCGATGAGTTGGGCAACGCCGAGGTCTTCGAGTACTTCGATGCACTTGAGCCCGAGGACCGCGTGGCGCTGCTCGATGAGCTGCCCGTGGAAATTGCGGACCGCCTGTTGCGCTCGCTTAATAAACCGGACCGTGACATTACGGGCGTGGTGTTGGGCTATGAGAAGGGCTCAGTGGGCCGCCGCATGTCGCCGGAGGTGCCCACGCTGCATCCGGAGATGACTGCGGCTGCAGCGCTGGCGCAACTTAAAGAGACCGCGCAGGACTTGGAGACGATCTACACGCTGCCCATCGTGGAGGCGGACCGCCGGCTGGTGGGCGTGGTGAGTTTCCGTGAAGTATTCCAGGCGCCGGATACAACCCCGCTAGGTGAGCTCATGCGGGAGGCAGTGTTTGCGATGGCCACGGATGATGCGGAGGAGGTCGCGCGTTGGTTCCTGCCGCTGGACTTCCTGGCGCTGCCCATCGTGGATGCCTCGGGGCGCCTGGTGGGACTGCTCGCCTGGGATGACGCTATGGATATCCAGGAAGAAGCAGATAACGAGGACACCGCGCGTGCGGGTGGTACGAATCCACTGCATCAACCGTATCTGTCTACGCCGCTCATGAAGCTGGTGAAGTCGCGCATTGTCTGGCTGCTGGTGTTGGCGGTCTCCGCGCTGCTCACCGTGCAGGTGCTGGCCATGTTTGAGGAAGCACTTGCAGCCGCGGTGGTGCTGTCCTTGTTTATTCCGCTGCTCACCGGCACCGGCGGCAATACGGGCAATCAGGCTGCCACCACGGTGACGCGAGCTCTCGCGATGGGCGATGTGCGCGACCGTGACTTGTGGGGCGTGTTGTGGCGCGAGTTGCGTATTGGCATGGTGCTTGGCGCCGTGCTGGGCACTGTGGGCTTTATCCTTGCGACCCTGGTCTATGACGTGAAGATCGGCACGGTCATCGGAACCACGCTGTTCTTGGTGTGCACGATGTCTGCCTCCGTGGGCGGACTCATGCCGCTGGTCGCGAAGAAGGTGGGAGCGGACCCAGCAGTCTTCTCCAACCCGTTTATCTCGACTTTCTGCGACGCGACCGGCCTTATTATTTACTTCCTCATTGCCAAGTCCGTGTTGGGAATCTAACGCCAGGGAGCTAGAAGACCTCGATACGTCCACCCATGGACTCGGCCTGACGCAGCTGGGAGACCCAGCCGTGGGAGCCGGGGGACAGGCGCAGGACGGGGCGGGAAGAAATCTTCACGGGGGAGACGGACTCCTTGCGGGCGCCGGTGCGCGCTTCGAGGCGGGTGCGGGCGGCATAGCCAGCCTCCGCGAGGTCCGCGATGGTGGGGTTGTCCGAGGCCAGCGCGTCGCGCGCGGCGGTGACGTAGTTCAGGAACTCGTCGAGCGCCTTGACCACGGCCGCGGAGTTGGTCTCACACATCTGCTGCACGAGCTCCGGTCGGGTGCCCGCCACGCGGGTGGCGTCCTTGAAGGAGCCGGCAGCCAGCGACTGGGAGAGGATTCCGCCGTGGTCGCCGACGACGGCGAGGGACTCGGCGATGACGTGCGGCAAGTGGCTCACGCGCGCGACGGCTTCGTCATGCGGGGCGACCCGCACCGGCATGGCCTCGGCCTTGGCCATGGCGGCGAGGCGCACGACGTCGGCGAAGAGGTCGATCCAGGACTGAGGCAGCTTCTCCACCTCCAGGGCGTAGTCATAGGTCACGGCCCACGCCGCACCGGCGAAGAGACCGCGCTGCGAGTTATCCCAGCCGGACTGGGAGGTGCCGGCCATGGGGTGGCCGCCCACGTAACGGGACTCGAGGCCGCGTTCCTTGACCAGATCGTAGACCTGGGTCTTCACGGACACGACGTCCGTGATGCCGCACGTAGGGGCGTGCTCCACGATGGCGTCGAGGACGGAGGCGACGGCCTCGAAAGGCACGGCGAGGACGATGAGTGCGCCTTTTTTCTCTGCGCGGGCGAGAACGCCGGGCAGGTCATTGGTGACGTCAAAGCCCTGCTTAGCGGCGCGGCGGGCGCCGGAGGTGGAGTGGTTATAGCCGAATACGGCATGTTCGCGTGCGGTCAGATCGCGCAGCAGCGAGCCGCCGATGAGGCCGAGGCCAATAATGCAGACAGGGCGGGAGACGGTATAAGGATTCACATGACAATCATGGCACAACCCGACTAACCTGACGAGGTATGAGTCAGGATGAATTGCTCTCCTTCGCCGTGACGGTCGCGCGCAGCGAGGGTGCCTGGGTTGTCCGTTCCTTCGCGGATGATTTTGAAGACCCCCAGACGTCCATCGCCGCAGTGCGTGCGCTGCGCAGCGAGGGCGCAGCGTTTGCGCTGCTGTGCGTCGACGATGACTACTTCGTCATCGTCCGCCCGGTTCCGGGCGATGTGCGCATGTTGCTTTCCGATGCCACCATGGCCGTCGATGATGATTTCGCGGCAGGTTTCCTGGAGTTGCGCGACCTTGAGATCCCCGATATTGCCCCGGAAGACCTCGATGACGCGGACCCCTTCGGCGACGGCGACTTCGACATCCTGGCCGACCTCGGCATGGACGAGTATCAAATCGAGGCCATCATCGACAATGACGAGGACTATCCCTCGGACATGCTGCTGCGCATCGCGGGCGAGCTGGGCTTCGGCGACGAGCTGGAAGATGCCCTCGATCTCTAGCACCCCCGCCGCGCCCGACCAGCCCGAGCGCGTCCTGCCCCGCGAATCCGGTCTCGCCCGCGCCGAGGAACGCATGCGCCGTGCCCTCGCGGTCGCGCGCACTACTCCCGCCGGTGACGTGCCCGTCGGCGCGGTTATCTACGGCCCCGACGGCCGCGAGCTTGCCACCGGCGTTAACCGCCGCGAGCAGCGCCAGGACCCCACCGCCCACGCGGAGGTCGAAGCCATCCGCGCTGCCACGGCTGGCGCTGCGGCGAAAAGCAATGATGGATGGCGGCTCACCGATTGCGAGCTCGTCGTCACCCTCGAGCCCTGCGCCATGTGCGCTGGCGCCCTCGTCGGTGCGCGCGTCGGCTCCATTGTCTTCGGCGCGTGGGAACCACGCACCGGCGCCTGCGGCTCCCTCCTCGAGGTTCCTCGCGCCCCGGGTGCCCTACACGTCCCACAGGTCCGCGGCGGCGTCCTCGAGGACGAATGCGCCGAGCTGCTGCGCGGCTTCTTCGGCGACCTGCGCTCAATCGTTACGTCGTTGTAACCCACACAGCTGTGTCACGCCGTTAGGGTGGGGATATGAGCGATTTTGAGAACAAGAAAGACGAAGTACTCGGTTCTGCCAAGGAGAAGTTTGGTCAGGCCACGGATAATGAATCCCTCGAGAACGAGGGTAAGGCGGACCAGGCCAAGGCAGGCGTCAAGCAGAAGTTTGAGGACGCCAAGGACGCCGTAAAGGAAAAGGTCGATGACTCCATCGCCGCTGTGAAGGACGCTACAGAAGACTAAACCGCAACCACACCGCAGTGACGGACGCGCCCGCGGGGCTAGTGATTTTGTTCGGGCCCTAGGTCTGCTTTAAGCTGTTTCGCGGTGGCGTGTCCGAGCGGCCGAAGGTGCTCGCCTCGAAAGCGAGTGTTGGGTAATCCCCAACCGCGGGTTCAAATCCCGCCGCCACCGCACTGAGCCCCAACCTGTTTATGCAGGTTGGGGCTTTATCTTTTGTGTCGGCTACACTTGGGTGAGTTTTCAACCGAGAGAGGACGACATGGCTAAGTTCCTGTACCGCGTGGGACGCTGGTCTTTCCTGAACAAGTGGAAGGTCATTATCGCGTGGCTCATCCTGGTCGCTGCTGCGGCCGGCGCGATGGCCACACTCATGAAGCCGATGACGAGCGAGTATTCCATTTCGAATACCCCGGCCATCGACGCCACCCACCGCGCGTCTGAACTCTTCCCCGAAGCGGGCAACCTCGCCAACGCGCCGAGCGTCAACCTTGTGTTCCAGGCGCCCGAGGGCGAGAAGCTTTCGGATCCGGAAAATATGGCTGCGATCCAAGACGTCGTCGACTACATCAAGGACAACCTCGGCGTCGAGGGCCAGCGCTTCGGCAACCCGCTTGAGGTCTCGCCACAACTTCAGCAGAGCGTTATTGACCAGTTCACGTCCATGGGCCTGCCCGAGGAGACCGCGCGCGCGGACGCGGATAACCTCGCGATGGTCAACGAGGACGAGACCATCGCGTACACGACCTTCGACTTCGACGCGGACTCCGCGAACTCCGTGAAGCAGGAGGATAAGGACGTCGTTACCGCTGCGATGGAACTCGGCCGCGAGCAGGGGCTCACCGTCGAGGGCGGCGGCGCTGGCTTCGGCGACGCCATCGCCGTCGAAGAAATGTCCGAGATCATCGGTCTCGCCGTCGCGTTCATCGTTCTGGTCTTCACCTTCGGCTCGCTCGTCGCTGCGGGCATGCCGCTCATCACCGCCGTCGTGGGCGTGGGCCTGGGCGCTATGGGTGTCATGATTGCCACCCACTGGGTCACCCTCAACTCCATTACCCCGGTCCTCGCCCTCATGATCGGCCTGGCCGTGGGCGTGGACTACTCGCTGTTTATTATCTCCCGCTACCGGCAGGAGCGCGCCCGCATGGAGCCTGCCGATGCCGCCGGTATGGCCGTCGGCACTGCCGGCTCCTCCGTGGTCTTCGCTGGCGCCACAGTGTTCACTGCGCTCTTCGCGCTGCTCGTTGCCAACATCGGCTTCCTCACCGCCATGGGCCTGTCGGCTGCGGGCACCGTGGCCGTCGCGGTGCTCGTCTCGCTCACGCTTGTCCCGGCGCTACTCGGCCTGTTCGGGAAGAAGGCCTTCGCCGGTCGCATCCCGGGCATCGCCGGTAACCCCACGCGTCGCGGCAGGGTCCGCCACGGCGAGACCATGGGCAGCCGTTGGGTGCGCTTCGTCCAGCGCATGCCGGGCCTCGTCATGGCCGTCGTGGTCCTCGGCCTCGGCGCGCTCACCACGCCGGTGCTCCACATGCAGCTCGCGCTGCCCACCGACACGACCTCGGACCCAGACACGACGCAGCGCAAGGCGGCCGACCTTATGGCCGAAGGCTTCGGCCCCGGCATCAACGGCCCCTTCCTCGTCATCGTTAACGGTCAGGACGCCAACCCGGATTCCGCGGCGCTCGCCCCGTACATGGCGGCGCAGGCCGAAGGCACGGATCAGGACAAGGCGACGCTGAGCTCCTTCCTCTACACCGCCTCGCAGCTCAACCAGGTGGGCGGCGTGAAGCACGCGCAGCTCGTGGGCCTCAACGGCGAAGGCACCGCCGCGCAGGTCATGGTCACGCCCGAGACCTCGCCGTCTGACGCGCGTACCGAAGGCACGGCCCAGGCCCTGCGCACCGCCACCGAGGAAATCGCGGACTCCACTGGCGCCGACATCGGCATGACCGGCCTTACCGCCGTCCAGCTCGACATCACCGAGCGCCTCCAAGCCGCCATGCTGCCGTACCTGACCATCGTCGTCGGCCTCGCCATTCTCCTGCTGCTCGTGGTCTTCCGTTCGCTACTCGTTCCGCTCGTCGCCGGCCTGGGCTTCCTGCTCTCCGTCGGCGCGGCCTTCGGCGTCACGGTCCTCGTCTGGCAGGACGGGCTCACCGGCCTCGTCCCTGCGCCGGGCCCGCTCATCTCGTTTATGCCGATCTTCCTCATCGGCGTGACCTTCGGCTTGGCGATGGACTATCAGGTCTTCATCGTCACCCGCATGCGCGAGCACTTCATCCGCAATCCCCGCGGCTCGCAGGCCTTCCACGGGAAATACAACGCCGTTGAGGAATCGACCATCGTGGGCTTCGCCCAGGGCGCCCGCGTCGTCACCGCCGCTGCCATCATCATGATCGCCGTCTTCGTGGCGTTCATTGGCCAGCCGCTGCCGTTCATCAAAATCTTCGGCTTCGCGCTCGCCGCCGGCGTCCTCTTCGACGCGTTCTGCATTCGCATGGCGCTCGTGCCCGCAACGATGTTCCTCACCGGCCGCGCCACGTGGTGGATCCCGCGCTGGCTCGACAAGATCCTGCCCACCCTCGACATCGAGGGCACCAAGCTCGAGGAAGAGTGGGAAGCCCGCCACGCCGCAGAGCCTGTAGACACGAGCCACTAGTGCGAGGTGGTGCATTCAAGGGAAACCTGTCTTAGTATGGACCTTGTATTCCTCCTCGCATTGAGGTCTTCCGTTCAGCGGAAAGGCCGCGAGGGGGTCTTTTGTTTGCTAAGAAGCCCTGGAGCCCAGTGTTGTTGTACCGCGGGCAGCTCCTCGCGCGGGCGACCGGTACGCTGGTTCTCATGACAAAACCACTTCTGGATACCGACTTAAGCTTCGACGTGCACACGCGCCTGCCCGAAGGCACCGGCAAGCACGGCCGCACCGGCGTGATTCATACCCCGCACGGCGATATCCAGACCCCGGCGTTTATCCCGGTGGCGACGAAAGCGACGGTCAAGACGCTGACCCCGGAGCAGATCCGTCAGACGGGCGCGCAGGCCATCCTCTCCAACGCGTATCACCTCTACCTGCAGCCGGGCCACGACATCGTGGACGAGGCAGGTGGCGTCGCGGAGTTCGAGAACTGGCACGGCCCCACGTACACGGACTCGGGCGGATTCCAGGTCATGTCGCTGGGCGTCGGCTTTAAGAAGGTCCTCGCCATGGACGTCGCGAACCTTACTGAGGGCGATATCCGCGCGGCGAAGAAGGAGCGCATGGCGCAGGTCGACGAGGACGGCGTGGACTTCAAGTCCATCATTGACGGCTCGAAGCACCGCTTCACGCCGGAGGTCTCCATGCAGATTCAGCACTCCCTGGGCGCGGACATCATGTTTGCCTTTGATGAGCTCACCACGCTCGTCGACACTCGTCAGTACCAGGAGGAATCCGTCGCGCGCACGCACCGCTGGGCCAAACGCTGCCTCGACGAGCATGACCGACTCACCAACGCGCGCGCCGGAAAGCCCCGCCAGTCCCTGTGGGGCGTGGTCCAGGGCGCGCAGTACGAGGACCTTCGCCGCCAGGCCACCCGTGGCCTCGTGCAGCTTTCCGATGCCGCCGTCGCCGCCGGCATGCGCGGATTCGGCGGGTTCGGCATCGGCGGAGCGTTGGAGAAGGAAAACCTGGGCACCATCGTGGGCTGGGTCTGCGACGAGCTGCCGGAGGACAAGCCGCGCCACCTGCTCGGCATCTCTGAGCCGGACGATCTTTTCACCGCCATCGAGGCCGGCGCCGATACCTTCGACTGTGTTGCGCCCACGCGCTTGGGCCGCCGCGGCGGCGTGTACACGCTCGACGGCCGCCTCAACCTCATGGGCGCCAAGTTTAAGCGCGACTTTAAGGGAATCGACGAGGAGTTCGGCGGCTACGTCTCGGAGAACTACTCGCGCGCATACATCCACCACTTGCTTAAGGCTCACGAGTTCCTCGCGGGCACGCTGTGCACCATGCACAACCTGGAGTTCATGATTCGCCTCGTCGACAATATCCGGGCCTCCATCGACGGCGGCTACTACGAGGCCTTCCGCGACGAGTTCATGGGCCGTTACTACGCGAAAAAGTAGTAAAGCCCCTGGCGGGAAGCCAGGAGCAAGGGACGCGGGAGATTAGGCGGCACGGTCAAGCGGCACGTAATCCTCGCGCTTCTTCACCCACTTGATGACCTGCGTCGTGATGGGCAGCATGACCACCTCGCAGGCGGTCTTCCACAGGAAGCCCACGATGACGTAGTTGAGGAACCCGCCAACGGTAGCGACGCCGATGACGGGCGCGGCGATGGCGCAGAAGATGACCGTGTCGCCCAGCTCGCCCACGACGGTGGACGCGATAAGGCGGCTAATGAGGCCCTTCTCGCCGGAGCGGGCCTTCATGCGCACGAGCGTGAACGAGTTGAGCAGCTGGCCCACGACGTAGCCGGCAAGCGAGGCGCCGAGGATCTGCGGCATGAGTCCGAGCGTGGCGGCGAAGGCCTCCTGGCCCTCATAGAAATCTGCGGCCGGCAGCCAGATCGCGATGTAGAAGGCGATGGCTGCGAGGATCGCCATCGCGAAGCCGATGGCCACGGCGCGCCGGGTGGACTTGAAGCCGTAGCACTCGGAGAGCACGTCGCCCACGATGTAGGCGAGCGGGAAGAGGAAGAACGCGCCGTCCGTGATGAGCGGGCCGAGCTGTACGCCCTTCGTGGCGTTGATATTCGAGATGAGGAATGTGACGACGAAGAGCGTGACCAGCCACGGATACAGCGTGGACTGTACCGGGATGAATCGGATGCTCTCGCCACGTGAATCCGTGGTTGCGGTTGCCGATTGAGTTGTCATGAGCATCAACTATGCCGCATGCGCGCGGTCTGCGCGAAACGCGCGCGATAGACTGGGCAGCTATGACACCAGCCGGACGTTATGCCCCTAGCCCCAGCGGCGACCTGCACTTTGGCAACCTGCGCACCGCGCTCATCGCGTGGCTCGCGGCGCGGGGCTCGGGGCGGCGCTTCGTGCTGCGCGTCGAGGACGTGGACACGCAGCGCTCTTCGGCGGAGTCCGCGCAGCGCCAGCTCGAGGATCTCGCGACGCTGGGCTTGGACTGGGATGAGGTGCTCTACCAGCACGATCGGGACGCGGCCTACGAGGCGGCGCTCGAGACGCTGCCGTACTACGAGTGCTACTGTTCGCGCAAGGATATCCAGGAGGCCTCCCGCGCGCCGCATGCCATCCCGGGCCAGTACCCGGGGACATGCCGTGAGCTTTCGCGTGCCGCCCGTGCCTCCAAGCGCGCCGAGCTCGCCGCCCAAGGCCGGGTCCCGGCGTTGCGCCTGCGCGCGGAGGTCTCCGAGTTCACCGTGCACGACGCGCTGCACGGCGACTACACCGGCGAGGTGGATGACTTCATCCTGCGGCGCGGGGGCCAGGCGCCGGACTGGGCGTACAACCTGGCCGTCGTTGTCGATGACGGATTCCAGGGCGTGGACCAGGTTGTGCGCGGCGACGACCTACTTACTTCGGCGCCGCGGCAGGCGTACCTCGCGACGCTCCTGGGATTACACGTGCCCGAGTACATCCACGTGCCGCTCGTGCTCAACGCGGAGGGCAAGCGCCTGGCTAAGCGCGACGGGGCAGTGACGCTGCGCGAGCTGCTCGAGACCCGCAGCGTGGGCGACGTCGTGGAAGCGATGGCCGCAGGCCTGGGCTACGAGGGCGTGCGCTCCGCAGATGAGTTCCTCGAGGTCTTCGAACTCGGGCGGTTGGGCACGGAACCCAGCGTTTTCGAAGGATAATCTCGACCGCATGACAGTAGGGCGGCCTACACTGGTTTGAGTTGTTTCTTGAACTTGAAAACTGGGGAGTGTCGCGTGGAAGTCCTGTTGATCTTGGTCGCCTTGATGCTGCTGACGGTGGTTGTCGCCGCTGTCGGCGACAAGATCGGACTGCCCTGGCCGGTGCTGCTCACCATCCTCGCGACCGTCGCCGCGCTTGTGCCGAGCATACCCACCGATCTGGAGATCCCCGCCGAGCTCATCCTGCCCATCTTCCTGCCGCCGCTGCTGTGGTCGCTCGCGCGCCGCACGTCCTGGGGTGTCATCCGCGAGCAGTGGATGACCATCGCGTTGCTGTCCGTCGCGCTTGTGGTCGTCACCACCTTCACGGTGGGCTTTACCGCATACGCGCTGCTGCCGGGAATTGGCATCGCCGGCGCCATCCTCATCGGCGCGGCCATCGCCCCGCCTGACCCCGTGGCCGTCGACGCCGTCGCCGAGCCCGTCGGCATCCCGCGTCGTATTATCTCCGCCCTGCAGACCGAGGGCCTGTTCAACGACGCCGCGTCCATCGTCGCCTTCCACCTCGCGCTCGCCGCGGTCACGGCGCAGGGCGAGCTTTCTTTCGCAGAGGGCCTGGGGAACTTTGCCTACTCGGCGGTGGTGGCGACGGCGCTGGGATGGGGCATCGGCAGGCTCGCAGCCTGGTTTATTCGCGGCGTCCACGACTCGACAACCCGCAACGCACTGACCTGGGTTATTCCTTTCGCGACCTATATCGCAGCGGAGGAACTCGGCGCCTCCGGCGTCATCGCCGTGGTCATCGCGGCCATCGAGCTGCACTCGCGCGCGCCGATTCATGCGGAGGACCGCCTCTCCGGCCAGGGCTTCTGGGAGACGGTGGAGATGCTCTTTACCGGCGTCGCCTTCGGCCTCATCGGCCTGTCAGCCAATAACGCCATCAGCGCGGTGGGTGCGGATATCCTCCATTCCATCCTCGTGGGCGTCATCCTCTCCCTCGTGGCGTTTGCCGTGCGCGGGGTGTGGATGTACCTGTTTTACCTCATTAATCGCCGCTCGGGCCGCCCGCACCTGGCACCCCTGCGCCTCCAGGAGGTCCTGCTCATGACGTGGTCCGGCATGCGCGGACTCGTCACCCTGGCGCTGGTCCTCTCCGTGCCCTCCGGCGCATTCCCGTTCCACCACGAGCTCGCCGTCATCGCGCTCACCGTCCTCCTCGTGACCATGGTGATTCCCGGCCTGCTCCTGCCGTGGCTCATGCGCCAGCTGGATCTCACGACCACGGCCGAGGCCGCACACGACAAGATGCGCACCGCGATTACCGAGCGCGCCCGCAAGGCCGCCCTCTCCGCCTTGCGCCGCCACTACGCGGACGCCGACCCCGAGATCGCCGCCACCATCGACGACTGGTTCACCGACCGCCTGGGCGATGAGCTCGACGACGAGCAGAACCCCGACACCCGAGCCTGGAAGATCGAGAAGGCCCGCGAGAAGGCCACCGAGGCCCAACGCGTCGCCTACACCGCTGCCCAACAGGCCCTCGTGCGTATGCGCGGCGAGCGCGGCCTCAACCCACACATCGTGGACGAGGTCTTGGTCGAGGTCGACCGTATGGTTCTCGTGGCGGAGCACCGCTAGGCTGGCTTTCATGGATGCGCCTTCCGATGCCGCCGCTGCCGCCTTCGAGTACGCCGGGGCCGACGCCGCGATGGACTACCTTTACGACTTCTTTGACGCGGACCTCGCCGATCGCGTGCGCGCGGACCGCGCGCTCGTGCCCGAGGGCATGGAAGACCTGCTTGCCGCGCACTCGCTGGAAGACTACGTGTGGCTGTGGCTTAAGGACACCGGCCCCAATAGCTTCTGGCAGTTCCTCCTCGACGGCGCCGCGGACGAGGACTATCAGATTGAGGATGCCCGCTGGGCGCTGGGCATGAGGCTGAAAGAATGGGCGATGGATTCGCCGCCGCACATCGCGTGGTTCAAGGAAGACGGTTCTGAGCTCCCCGTGATCGCCTAGCCGCCGGGCTGGCGCTTATCCGACACGCAGATCATGGATGTTGAAAAGCGCACCATGGGCGCAAGCATGAGCACCGGCACGTACGTCGAGCCCGACTGTACCTTCGACGTCACCCTCCACCGCTCCAATCCCAACACCACGCGTGTCTGGGCTGAGGGCGCACCCGTGTACGGCGACGACGGGCGGATTGTGGGCATCATTGTCGGCCCGGCTGATAATGGCGGGGATAGTGCGGTGACGCCGTTGGGTCGGTTGGGATAGCCCGGTCCTGTTTCCTTCCTGAAACAGGACCGGACTTTCCGCGTTTTCCGTAGCCTCGGAACCATGATTATCTTCCTCGACGTCGATGGAACCTTGGTCAACTACTCCAACGAAATTCCCCCGTCGGCCGCGGCGGCCGTGCGTGCCGCCCGTGCGAATGGGCACGCCGTGCTGCTCAACACGGGTCGCTCACGCGCGGAGATTCCGCAGTTCCTGTGGGACTTGGGCGTGGACGGCCTCGTGGGCGCGAATGGTGGCTACGTGGAGCTCAACGGGACGGAAATCTACCGGCATTCACTCAGCGCGCAGCAGACCGCAGAAATTGTGGATTGGCTCACCGCGCGTGGCTGCGAGTTCTACCTCGAGTGCAACGCGGGGCTCTTTGCCAGCCCGGGCTTCGAGGAGGCCGCACAGGGGCCCATGGCCGCGTATCAGGCAGCCAAAGGGCGTGAGCCGGTGCCCGTCACCGTTGCCTTCCACGGCATGGTCTTCGGCGAGCAGCTCGCGCGTCTTCAGGCGCGCGACGACGTCAATAAGATCAGCTACATCCTGGGCAGCTACGCGGACTTCGAGGAGACCGCGCAGCGCTTCCCTGAGCTGGAGAATCACACGTGGGGCGGCGCCGGCGCCACCGCTCTTTTTGGCGACCTCGCGCCGGCGGGCGTGAGCAAGCAATCTGCCGTCGCCGCCGTGCTGGACCATCTGCATGCTCAGCCTTCCGATGCCGCCGCCTTCGGCGACGCCGCCATCGACCTCACCATGTTCGCCGCGTGCGGCACCTCCGTCGCCATGGGCAACGCCCCAGCAGACGTCCAGGCTGCCGCCACGATGGTCACCGACGACGTCGACGAGGATGGCTTGGCTCACGCCTTCGGGGCTAAGTAGCAGAAAGCGTGTCTGATTC
>NZ_KV796450.1:0-31550 GCF_001809185.1 Corynebacterium sp. HMSC072G08 | reverse complement strand
ACAGACGGCACGTGGCGCACCGGCGCAGAACTCATGGAAGAACTCCTCGCCGGGGTGGGACTTGCCACGATTGTCAACGCGCGCAACGAGCCGATGAAGCAATACCGCCTCAAACGCTACTTCACCCAAGCCCAACGCGACATGATAGCGGCGGTCCAGCACACGTGTATGGATCCGGACTGTAAGATTCCGTTCTCGATGTGCCAGGCCGACCACCTCAAAGCCTGGGCGAAAGGCGGGGAGACCAACCTAGACAACATCCTCATGCTGTGCGAATACCACAACATGAAAAAGAGAGACGGCGACGTCTACTACAAAGGCAACGACGGCAGGATTTACAAACGCCGCGAATTCGGACCCGACGTGCCGTGTAACTAGCGCCAAGACGCGAAAGACCCGCTCCCTACGAGGGGAAGCGGGCTACTCGGCGTGCTTTACGACGTTTTAGCGCCGCGCACGAATCGTTTGCTCCACAATCGACAGGACTTCTTCAAGACCTGCTTGGTCACCGCGCGCCAGGCGGGAGATGAAGCCGTCCATGAACGTCTCGAGGTACACCACGAGCGTTTCGATATCGACGTCATCACGCATGCGGCCTTCTTCGCGGTTGGTCTGCAAGCGTGCCCGCACTGCGTCATCAAGGATTTGTTGCTGATCCTTCCACCGGGCACGGAAGCTCGGGTCCGTGCGCAGCATGGACGTGATTTCCAGACGAGTAGCGAGCCAGTCATGGCGCTCAGGGTGCGTGAGCATGTCGCGCATCACCTCAACAAGACCGTTGTTCGCAACCGTCTCGGCCTGGCGGGCAGCATCCTCGCGCGCGAGCGCCAGGAACAACGACTCTTTGTCGCCAAAGTGATGGAAGATAGCGCCGCGGGACTTGCCAGTCGCCTCCTCCAGAAGGCGAACGGTCGCTCCCTCGTAGCCGTGCTGCGCAAAGCACCGGCGGGCGCCCACCAGGATGTCTTGGCGCCTGCGATTGAGTTCGTCGTCGCTAACTATAGGCATAGCCGACTCACGCTCGCTTCCTACAAGTTCAAAAGTTTAAGGAATGAAAGGACGACAAAGGGGCCTTCGTGACCATCGTGCGATGGCCACGCGGCCCCTTCATCTACGTCGGTGTCGCGCACGCCCCACGCTAGGGCAGGGGTGCACGGCGATGGAAGACCTTAGGCCTTGACCATCTGGCGCAGGACGTACTGCAGAATGCCACCGTGGCGGTAGTAGTCAGCCTCACCAGGCGTGTCGATGCGGACGGTCGCGTCGAACTCGACCTTCTCGCCAGACTCCTTGGTGGCGGTGACGTGAACCGTCTTTGGTGTGTTGCCGTTGTTCAGTTCCGTGATGCCCTCGATGTCGAAGGTCTCGGTGCCGTCCAGGCCCAGCGACTCGTGGGACTCGCCAGCCGGGAACTGCAGCGGGATAACACCCATGCCGATGAGGTTCGAGCGGTGAATACGCTCGAAGGACTCGGTGATGACGGCCTTGACGCCGAGGAGGATGGTGCCCTTTGCAGCCCAGTCACGGGACGAACCGGTGCCGTACTCCTTACCAGCCAGGACGACCAGCGGAATGTCCGCGGCCTTGTAGTTCTGGCAGGCGTCGAAGATGAAGGCCTGCGGTGCGCCGTCCTGGGTGAAGTCACGGGTGTAGCCACCGGTGACGTCAACCAGCTGGTTAGCCAGGCGGATGTTGGCGAAGGTACCACGCATCATGACCTCGTGGTTACCACGACGGGAACCGAGGGAGTTGTAGTCCTTGCGGGCAA
This sequence comes from Corynebacterium sp. HMSC072G08, assembly GCF_001809185.1. Taxonomy (NCBI): domain Bacteria; kingdom Bacillati; phylum Actinomycetota; class Actinomycetes; order Mycobacteriales; family Corynebacteriaceae; genus Corynebacterium; species Corynebacterium sp. HMSC072G08. The sequence continues at coordinate 29,782 of NZ_KV796450.1, read as the reverse complement.
CACCGTGCTCGTCGAGGTACTGCGCAGCCGGTGTGCCCGGCTTGATGGCGGAAGCGGGGGAGATGTGGTCGGTCGTGACCGAGTCGCCCAGCTTAGCCAGAACGCGAGCGCCGTGGATGTCCTCAACCGGGGCCGGCTCAGCTGGCATACCGTCGAAGTACGGAGCCTTGCGGATGTAGGTGGAGTCCTCATCCCACTCGAAGCGGCCGCCTTCCGGAACCTCCAGGTTGCGCCATGCCTCGGAGCCCTTGTAGACGTCCGCGTAATCCTTCTCGTACATCTCGCGGGAGATGGCCTGCTGGATGGTGTCCTCGATCTCCTGGGAGGAGGGCCAGATGTCCTTGAGGAAGACATCGTTGCCGTCCTGGTCCTGGCCGAGCGGCTGGGTCTCGAAGTCGAAGTCGAGAGTACCGGCGATGGCGTACGCGATGACCATGATCGGGGATGCAAGGTAGTTCATCTTGACATCCGGGGAGATACGGCCTTCGAAGTTACGGTTACCGGACAGGACTGCTGTGGCAGCCAGGTCGTTGTCGTTGATGGCGTCCGAGATCTCCTGCGGCAGCGGACCGGAGTTACCGATGCAGGACGTGCAGCCGAAGCCGGAGAGGTAGAAGCCCATGGCCTCGAGGTCCTTCCAGAGGTCGGCGCGCTGGAAGTAGCCGTCGACAACCTGGGAGCCCGGAGCACAGATGGTCTTCACCCACGGCTTGGACTTCAGGCCCTTGGCAGCAGCCTTGCGGGCGATGAGGCCGGCACCGACCATGACGGACGGGTTCGAGGTGTTGGTGCAGGAGGTGATGGAGGCGATGGCCACCATACCGTGATCCAGCGTGTACTCGCCGCCGTTCGGGGAGGAGACGATGACCGGGTTGGACTGGCGGCCGACATTGCCCTTGGCTGCAGACTCGCCGTGGCCCTCGCGGGACTTGTTGAGACCGCCGGTGACGTCCTCGAGCGTCTGGTCGCCGCCCTCGGCGCCCATGCGCTTGGCCTCAACAGTGGACTCGTCGACCACAACGTCGCCGGTGGCATAGGTCGGCAGGTCCTTACGGAACTGCTCCTTTGCCTCGGAGAGGAGGATGCGGTCCTGCGGGCGCTTCGGGCCAGCGATGGACGGGACGACGGTGCCGAGGTCGAGCTCGAGGTACTCGGAGTACTTGGCCTCGGGAGCATCCTGCTCGAGCCACATGCCCTGAGCCTTAGCGTAAGCCTCGACGCGGTCGATCTGCTCCTGCGGGCGGCCGGTGAGGGTCAGGTACTTGATGGTCTCTTCGTCGATCGGGAAGATAGCGGCGGTGGAGCCGAACTCCGGCGACATGTTACCGATGGTGGCGCGGTTGGCCAGCGGCACGGACTTGACACCGTTGCCGTAGAACTCGACAAACTTCTGGACAACGCCGTGCTGGCGCAGCATCTCGGTGATGGTGAGAACGACGTCGGTAGCGGTAACGCCCACCGGAATCTCGCCGGTGAGCTTGAAGCCGACAACGCGCGGGATGAGCATGGAGACCGGCTGGCCGAGCATGGCAGCCTCGGCCTCGATGCCGCCAACGCCCCAGCCCAGGATGCCCAGGCCGTTTTCCATGGTGGTGTGGGAGTCGGTACCAATACAGGTATCCGGGTATGCCAGACCGTCGTTGTCGAAGACGACGCGGGAGAGGTACTCGATGTTGACCTGGTGGACAATACCGGTTCCCGGGGGCACGACCTTGAAGTTGGAGAAGTTCTCAGAACCCCAGCGCAGGAACTGGTAGCGCTCGCGGTTGCGCTCGAACTCGATCTCGACGTTCTTCTCCAGAGCCTCGGAGGAGCCAAATGCCTCGGTAATGACGGAGTGGTCAATGACCATCTCAGCCGGGTTGAGCGGGTTAACCTGCTCCGGCTTGCCGCCGAGGGCAACGATGGCCTCACGCATGGTGGCGAGGTCGACCACACAGGGAACGCCGGTGAAGTCCTGCATGAGGACGCGGGCCGGGGTGAACTGGATTTCGGTGTCCGGTTCTGCGTCCGGGTTCCAGTTGGCGAGGGCGTTGATGTGATCCTTGGTTACGTTCTTGCCATCCTCGTAGCGCAGCTGGTTCTCAGCAAGCACCTTGAGGGAGTACGGCAGCTTCTCCAGGCCCTCAACCGCGTTGATGTCAAAGTATTCGTAAGACTTTCCGTTGACATCAAGGGTCTTCTTGGCACCGAAGGAGTTCAGGCTTTCAGTCACAGGGAGCTCCATTCCTTGTTTGTTGAACAGTATGTTCTTGTGAGGCTCTTAAATCGCTCACGATCATTCCGCACTAGTGGAAGGAGTAGCGCTGGGGACAGCGCGCTCCGGGCGCGGATCGACCGAACTGGCGTCTTAAGAAGAACGCGAACGTTCACCCCTCAATACTAGACGGGCGAAGATTCGCCTGGGGGCAACTATAACAGTACGTCCGTTCTGTTTTCATGTTTTCACACTCTTCCGCGCGTCATCCCCGCTCCAATGGGGGTAATCAGGTTAAGTAGAGGGTATCGCGGGCACACCACACACCCCGCTCCCATATATAAGGAGAAAAAGTGATCCCGCCCGACGCAGATATCGCCGACCTCTCGCAGCAGCTTCTCGAGGATTCGGTGGCGTACTCCAACGTGGGGCTCGCCAGCGATCCGGCTCTGCAAGCATCTGTATCCGGCGCGCTGCAGCCCGGGGAAGGGATAGCGGTCGTCGATATCTATCCCGATAAGTTCGCCGATCTCCGCGATCTTGCACAGGCACTCAAAGAAGCCTCCGATCTCGACACTGTCATCGTCCAGGCGCCCCAAGGCATTTCAGCCGTGAGCGACTCTCACTCACGCGCCGCCCTGGAATCCGCGCAACAGGCGGTGGCACCGGGACTCGATCAGGTCACGGCTCTGAACCAGCTTCACGCCCATCTCGGCGCCGCCACCATGCCCGCGGAGTGGCTTATCCTCGGGCTCGCCATCACCGCACTAGCCGGCGCCGCCACGGTCTTCATTCGCGCCAGATCTTCCAAAAAGGTCTAGTTACTCTTTCGCGCCCGCCCGCTTGCCGATGCCCCCATCCCACATCTTGCTCACTCGGCACCGTCCCGCCGCGTTCGACGGCCGGGGAATAGCGCGACACCATATGCCGCCACTCGCGTGCGGGACCGTCTCCGCGCAACACGTGCTAAGAGCTATCTACGGTCCGACACCTCACTCCGGCAGGCCGAGTCGCCAACGTCCAGCCCGCGCTGCGTGCCCGCGTCAAAACGTATCCCTCCCCACATAGTCGCATAAATATTTCCTAAACCCATGAACCCACGGAGCACCCCTTGAGGAGTGATACTCAACCCTCCACATGTTGGTCGGAATTCCCGACGGAAGCCGCTCGAAGAGGGCTCACTCCAGCTCCGCCGTGCTCGACCGCCTGGGCTCGTGCGCACATCTCCAACTTGGAACCATGCCGCGACACCCACGCCCATCTCGTGACAATCTCAGACCGAATCCACGGCATTCACTGCAACGGTTCCAGGACGTCATACTCCAGTCCGCTGCCACTCGCTCTGCACACACCAGGAGAGGGGAGGAGGGGTCGGAGTCAACCACTAGGGGTTGACGCTACTGCACGTTTGCCGTCAGAAGTGGTTCACTTCTTGCATAGCGTCGCGGATGGCGCCATCTCGGCAAGCGTCGAGAGTGTTACGGTACATTCGACGATCGTGACCAGAGTCACATAACGAATTGGTATCGAGATCATTGCAGGTTGAACTCACCCGTGGGTCATGGGGCGCTCCTTGACGCATGTGGCAAATGGGCAAGTAGGTGTACTGGACCCTGCAAGTGACTTATGCTTTAGGAGTCAACTCGAGAGTTGATTTCTATCTCAGCTACCGCGAGAGGGACATCCAGACCCAATATCGACAACGCACGGGCATGTGGGGAAGCAGGCCGAGAGCGTCACGAAGTTCGATGGGGAAGGACCCGCACGGGGTGGAGGAGCAGGAGTCGCTTGACAGTTGGCAGCACTGTGTTCGTTTAAGTTCTTCTATTCAGAAACACGCATCTGTGTGACTGGGGCGAGGATGCGACCACGGCGAGCCACATCGGGCAGCGTGTTCCACGCGCCTGGGCGTCCAACCCCGCGGGGAAGGCCGTCTGGGGCCCGGCTCTGGCATACCGTGACTGCATTCCCGCAACTCCACGAGTCCGGTTACTTGCACCGCCACGCGCGGAGCGTGGTCAACCGGAAGGAGAATGCAGACGATGGCGGATGCTCGCATACCTTCTGGAAGGTCGTGCCCCACGGGCACTCCCAGCGTTTGCAGCCCTGAAATGGTCTGCAGCCGGGAGTCACTCCGAGGCAAAGGTCTACCAGATATCCCGACGGGAGTTTCTCCCCGCCGGGGCACTCGCATACGGCGGGAGAGTTGGTCCTCGATGACCGTCGAGGCGCTCTGTCGCCGGCGTGAGCATAGGTGTGTGACATCCTCGTCACTGCTGCGTCTCCTGGGCCCCGGGCATTCCTATGTCTTGTGCGAATTGACATAGGGTGCCGAGGGCTTGGCTCGTGGTGCGTATCTCGCAGTCCTTGTGGGCTTGCGGGAGTCTCAGCCATACCCGACGCCGGGATCGGCGCGCCTTTATCCGTCAGTGCGGGCGCGTTCAAGGCGAGGGTAAGGTGCGTAGAGGAGTTACCTCGTGGCCACCACCTTGACGGCCGACACGCGTCGGCGTTCCATCGGCGGGCGTTTCCGCCTGCGTTCCTACCTCGCCGCTGCTGCATGCACGGCGAGCTTGTCTACCATTGCTCCGATGACTCCTGCCGTCGCGCAGGAGAAGTCGCTCACCATCGAAGACCTCACGGCCGCCTTCAAGGGCGGGAAGGGCTCCATTGCTGACCTTGCTGGCGCCATCGCCGGAGTCCAGGGCGAGATTGCCCGCTTGGAGGCAGAAATCGGCCAGCGTCGCGAGGACGTTAACCGCGCCCTCGTCGATCTCCAGGACGCTCGCACCGAGCTGGCGCAAGCCAAGCGCGGAACTTCCACGGCGCGCACGCAGCTTGATGATGCGCAGTCCGCCGTGGAGAAGGCACAAGAGCGCCTCAACGAACTGTCGCGCACGGCGTACCGTCGCTCGGCTGCCTCGGATTCCGTGACCACCGCCGCTGGCGGTGACGCACGCGAAAAGATGCTGGAGCGCCAGTCTTACCTGCGCTCGCAGGCGGACTCCCAGAAGGAAGTCGTCGATCAGCTCGAGCGGGAGCGCACCGAGAAGGCCAACAAGGAGTCGCAGCTGCGCAAGGCTGAGGAACTCGCGGCAGCCCGCGAGCAGCGCGCGGCAGACGCCGAGGCTCAGGCCCGGGCCATCCTGGGTTCGAGCCAAAGCGCGGTCGAGGAGGCGATGAGCGAACGCTCGACCCTCGTCGCGCAGCAGGAAGAAGCCCAGGCTGCTCTCGATGCCGCCCGCGGCTCCCGCGCCCGCACGACTGTAGGCGCTTCCGGCCCGTCCGCGACGAGCGATACGCAAGCGACGCAAGGTAATCAAGGGGCCAGAGAAAATGTTGGGAACTCCAACGATTCGGCATCCCAGTCCTCGACGGAGGTGTCGACCACCGCGTCGAACTCCAACGCCAATTCTGTGACCACGTCTGCTGCAGGGGAAGGCACGCAGACCGCCGGCACGACAGTCGCCGACGCGGAGCCAACAACCACCGGCACCGCAGACGCTTCCGACACGACGACACAGACCGTCGAGGCGCTAGCGGAAATGAGTTCGCAGAACGCCGCTCAGGGCGGCGCTACCGAGCAGGTCTCCAGCGTTGATGGACAAACACTTGCTGTGGCGGGCGGCGTTTTCGGCGCGGCAGCCGCCATGATTGCGGCCTCACAGCCGGATCACACGGCATTTGCCCAGGGCAGCTCCCTCGACGAGGGACAGCTCTCCGCCATCCAGAACACGCTCACGGCCGTTTCTGACGCGTTTAACGATCAGAACAAAGCCGGGGAGGCTGGCGCGGTGACCAACGCGGCATCGGGAGCAGATAGTGACCTTGTGGGCGACCTGGACGGCGTCCTCGAGTCACTGGATACGACGCAGTCCATCACGGAGAAAGCGACCGCTGCGGTGGCCAGCCAGGGCACCGATGCTCGCATCGAAGCTGTCATCGCGCGTGCGATGTCGCAGGTGGGCACCCCGTATGCATGGGGTGGCGGCGACGCCAACGGCCCAACCAAGGGCATCCGCGACGGCGGTGTGGCCGATAGCTTCGGCGACTACAACAAGGTGGGCTTCGATTGCTCCGGCCTCACGCTCTATGCGTTCTCGGCCGCGGGTATCTCGCTGCCACACTACACCGGCTACCAGTACAACCAGGGCACCAAGGTGGATCCGAGCGAAATGAAGCGCGGCGACCTCATCTTCTACGGTCCGGGCGGCGGCCAGCACGTAGCCATCTACCTGGGCGACGGCACGATGATTGAGGCTCCGGAGTCGGGCGGCACGGTCCAGGTCTCGCCTGTGCGCTATGGCGGCATGGCCCCGTATGCGGTGCGCCTCATCGGCTAAGCCAACTTCTCGCCTTAAGTCCGAAGTCTCGGACGTGTGCGTGGTGAGAACAGAGGAGATACGTCCCCATCATGAGCTAGATCTGCCCTTTCGCCTTGAGTCGCAGATCACGCTGACCAATTTCGGTCCCCATCGTCAAGGCGACCAAGTTCTCCAACCTTTGGTTGGTAGGGTCACTGGTATGACTGACGCACACACTCATGCCGGTGATTATGACGCCCTCCTCGTTCTTTCTTTCGGTGGCCCGGAAGGAAACGAGGAGGTCGTTCCTTTTCTTGAAAACGTCACGCGGGGCCGCGGCATCCCGCGCGAGCGACTCAAGGTCGTGGGCAAGCACTACTTCCACTTCGACGGCGTAAGCCCACTCAATGGCTTAAACCGCGAGCTCATTGCCCATATCGAGGCTGAACTCGCCGCGCGCGGACTGGACCTGCCGGTCTTCTTTGGCAACCGCAACTGGCACCCGTTCGGCACCGAGGCCGTGGACGAGCTCACCGCAGCGGGTAAGACCAACGTCCTGGTCTTCGCCACCTCCGCCTGGGGCGGCTACTCGGCGTGCCTGCAGTACGACGAGGACATCGTCAAGCTGCGCGACTATGTAGCAGAGAAGGGCTACCCGGAGATTCGCTTTACCAAGCTGCGCCAGTTCTTCGACCACCCGAAGTTCATCGCGGAAATGGCCGCTGGAGTGCGCGAAGGCTTTGCCAAGCTGTCCGATGCCCGCCTTGTCTTCACCGCTCATTCCATCCCTACCGCGCACGACGCGGTCGGGGGAGCAGAGGGTGATAAGAACCTCTACTCACGCCAGGTCGCCGAGGCCGCACGTCTCATCGCGGATGCCGCCGGCGTCGAGGACTATGACTTGGTATGGAACTCGCGCTCGGGCAATCCCGCCACGCCGTGGCTCGCGCCCGACGTCGTCGACCACATGGAAGCGCTCGCGGAGCAGGGTGTGAAGCAGCTCGTCGTGTGTCCGGTCGGCTTCATCTCGGACCACATGGAGGTCGTGTGGGACCTCGACACCGAGCTCGTCGCTGCGGCGAAAGAGAAAGGCGTGGAGATCTACCGCACGCGGACCGCGGGGCCGAGCGACGCGTTCTCCTCGATGGTTGTGGACCTCATCGAAGAGCTTTGCGCTGACCGTCAGCCGGAGGGGCTGGGCACCGTCACCGTGCAGGGCTGCACAGTCAATGGCGCACCGTGCGCTGAGGGATGTTGCGATATCTGGAGCCTCCACAAACCTCATTAAGTCAAGTTAAATAAGTTGACCAGCGACGAACGAACCCCTTAAATCAAGTGAAATGACTTGATTTAAGGGGGCTCGCGTCAGCGGCCGAAGTCGGCGACGGCGTAGGCGACGCCGGCCATCCGGGCCTGCCGGATGTGCCGCCACAGGCGGAGCAGCTGCGGGTCGAGCGAGTGATCCTGGAGGCGGTCCGTGACGGTCTCGATGATCGCGGCGACGCGGTCTGCGCGGGCAAAGAGTTTGGCGGCGCGGGGCGGGGTGGCATCGGGGAGCCCGGGCGTGTCGTAGAAGTCGGAGAGGGTGCCGACGGTGAGCCGCGGATTGGGCAAGTCTTTTTTGACATAATCTAGCCCCTCGATGATGCGGGCGGATTCCTCGGTCGCTTGGGCGAGCAATGCGTCAGCCTCGCCGGGGCTCAGCCACGCGGGCGCGGGCAACGGCTGCGTCTCTTCGATGAGCTGCCATTGGGTGTAATTGGGACCTGCATGCGGCACGAGCACGAGATGGACGCTCGGATCGGCGGTGCGCACGACGATGGCGCCGGCGGGGCTCGCGCTGGCTGCGGCGGCGGACGTCGAGCCAGCGGGCAAGGCGGGCGGCTCGCCGGGACCCGAAAGCACGAGGCGGAGGACGGGTTCGCCGGGCCCCTGGCCGAGGAGGGCATCGGTAGCGGCGCGCAGGCGCGCTAAGATGTCGCTGAACGCGGCGGAGCCGTAGGCCTCGGGGTAACCGCCGAGCTCCGTGAGAGCGTCAATGAGCTCGTCCGCGGGTTCGTGGCCGTGGAGCCAGGCTCCCAGCCAGACGGCAGAATTTTGCAGTGGGGACCAGACCTCGGCGCGCATATCCATAACACGGGCAGTGTAGTAGATAGACTGTCCCGCTATGAGCTTTGATTCCCGCGATCCCTATGGTGGAGACATTCTGGCAGGCCACAAACGCACACGCCCCAAGGAGTACCCGGTTGTGCCCGCACAACCGGGCATGGTTGTCGAAGTTGTCGGCGACGACTTCGTCGGTGCCGTGATGGGCGTGGACAAGACCGTTTACGGCCAGGTCATCCGCCTGGAGGACCGACATGGCGTGGAGCGCGTCTTCAACCTCGTGCCGGGCGGATTCCTGCTCGAAGGCCAGCAGGTGACACTTACGCGCTACGTCCCGAAGCAGGCGCCGCGTAAGTCGAACTCTGGCTCGCGTCGCGTGGAGAATGTCGAGGCTAAGGTCATCGCGCCGTCGCGAATCTGGGTCGAGGGTGTGCATGACGCCGCCATCGTGGAGAAGGTCTGGGGCCACGACCTGCGCGTCGAAGGCGTCGCCGTGGAATACCTCGAGGGCCTCGACAACCTGGAGGAACGCCTCGCCGAGTTCCAGCCGGGCCCGGGACGACGCGTGGGCGTGCTCGCTGACCACTTGGTGGAGGGGTCGAAAGAAACGCGCATGACGCAGGCGTTGGGGCCGGACGTTCTCGTTACAGGACACCCGTTCATCGATATTTGGGCGGCGGTGAAACCGGAACGCGTGGGGCTCAAGGCATGGCCTGACGTGCCCTACGGCGAGGACTGGAAGACCGGCATCTGCCAGCGCGTCGGCTGGTCTGATCCCAAGGATGGCTGGCGCCACGTGTATAACGCGGTGCACAGCTTCCGCGATTTGGATTCTTCGCTCATCGGGGCGGTGGAGCGGCTCGTCGACTTCGTGACAACGCCGGAGCTGCGGAAGGAAGACCTGCTCTAGGCTGGCTTATTCGCGCGCTCCATGACGTTGATGGCAAGCTGCCAGCCTGCCATTTCTGCTGCCCAGCCCGCGGCTTGGAGGCGCTGGGACATGGCCTGCTTGGAGATGCCGAGCTCGGCGGCCGCCTCGTTCTGGTTGAGGCCGCCGCGCACGAGGGCCGTGGCCTCGCGACCTTCGATGGTGCGCTTGTGCAGCACGTAGCCGAGCAAGGCAAAGACTGCTGCGATGTCCGAGGCCTCCGATGCGCGGCCGCGCGCACCGATCTTCGCGTAGACCTGCGCCGGGCGTGCGTTCTTGGGCAAGGATGCGGTGGCCGTCGCGCGGGTCGTGGCTTCATCTTCGGCAGCACCAGCGTCAGCACTCGGGGCAAGCGAGGGGGTTACGCCGATACCAATGGCCCAATCACCGTCGGCGAGCAGGGCCATGACGACGTCGCACACGCTGTGTGCAGAGTCAACGATGGCGCAGATGTCTTCGACTCCGAGCATCTCAAACTCGCCGACACCGTCGAGCGTCGCGAGCGCCTCCGCGGAGCGCTGAACGAGCTGGGCGCGGCGCACAGAACGGCCGCGATAACGGGCATGGACGGCAAGCATGATTCCTTGACTTTCTTTCGGGCAGGACGAGAAACTGCGCTTAAGTCTAGTCTTTTGGCTTGATTTAGGGAAGTTCGCGGACGAGCTTAGCGTCGAGCACGAGACCTGCGATGCCGACGGCGGCGAGGACAACGGTGGCTGTGATGGCCCACGGGTTGGGGCCCGTGGTGAGCGTCTCACCAAAGAACACGCCCATAGCCGTGGTAGGGATGGACCCCAGCGCGGTCGCCAGGAGGAACTGCAGGAAGGGCACGGGTGTGAGTGCCGCAGCATAGTTCAAGATAGAGAAGGGCACGCCCGCGACCATGCGCAGGCTCGCGATGGCGAACCACCCGCGGCGCTCCAAGTGCGCGTTGAGCTTGAAGACCGCTGGGTGCATGAGCCGCGGGCGCATCCAGTCTCCGAGCAGGCGCCGCACCACGAGAAAAGAAATTGCCGCGGAGACGGTGAGGGCCGTGAGTGCGAGAAGCAGGCCTTCGACCGGGCCGAAAAGGATTCCGGCGGCGACCGTCCAGATAGTGCGGGGCAAGGGGAATAACGTAAACGTGACGTAACCCAGCCAGAAGACAATGGGGAACCAGGGATCGCAATGTGTCGCCCAGGAACGCAAGGTCGAGAGATCGGGAACGTCCACGAAGACGATAAATGCAACGACAATACCCAGGATGAACACAGCCTGAAGCCAATGTTTCAGGCTCCAGCCTTGAATGGTGCGGGCGGCATCGGCAAGCACGGTGCGCACAAAGTCTGCAAGCTGCCGGAGATAGGGCTGCCGTTCTTTCTTCACGTTCAGTGAGCTTAATCCACACGTCAGGCTGCAGACAGGGTGGCGCGCGGTGGCATATACGAATGTCTACTTGATCACTCAGGTTCCGCTAAATTAGAAGGAAACGTGCTGCTCAGAGCGCTGAGCTTGCCGGCAACTCTGGGTGGCATATTTTTGCTACGGATTTTTTCGTATTTTTTCGCTCGCGTCTGGCAATATAAAACTTATAGCTTTCTCGTTCACCTATCTTAAGGACCCCCATGGATTACATTCTTGCCTTGGGAGACAACCCCGACTATCCCTTGTGGCTGCGCGCGACGCACCTCATCAACTTTATTTTGATGGGCATGCTGTTGCGCTCAGGTTGGGAAATGCTCTCCTCTCTGCCGCGCCTTTGGTGGCGCAACGACTGCGCCCCTGGAACCGAGTGGCTCAAGTTCACCAAGCGTGAGCTGCCGAAGGAAGAGGGCGTGTACACCTCGCTCATGGATGAGAAGTCCATGTCGCCGCTGCTCTCCCTGCCAGGACGCGAAAATATTGGTCTCGGTCGTCACTGGCACGGCCTGTCCGTGATGCTCTGGGTGCTCAACGGGCTGGTGTACGTCATCCTGCTGTTCGCAACCGGCCTGTGGCGTCGCATCGTCCCCACCTCCTGGGACATTATCCCGGAGGCGTGGCACTCGCTGCTTACGTACCTGAGCTTTAAGACCCCCGACCTGGCGCTTTTCGATCCCTACGACGCGTTGCAACAGCTCGCTTATTTTGCAGTCATCTTCCTTATCGCTCCGTTCATGATGATTACGGGTGCGGGCATGTCGCCGGCGCTGCGTGAGAAGTTCCCTCGCTTCTTCAAGTTCTTGGGCGGCCACCAGAAGGCTCGCTCCCTGCACTTCATCGGCATGGTGATGATGTGCATGTTCATCATCATCCACGCCTTCCTCGTCTTCTTTGTCCACCGCGAGCACAACATGGTGCACATGGTCTTCGGCGACGTCACGCCGGAGCGCTACGCCCAGGCGTTTACGACGATGGTCATCACCATCGGCGTGGTCATTATCTTCTGGATCGGCCTGTCCTACTGGACGCTCGCGGACCGCGCCCGCGCACACCGCTTCGTCGTGGCCTTCACCGAGATCGGCCGCAAGATCTTCTTGAACTGGTTGCGCCCGTCCGCAGCGACACAGAAGGTCTACACCGAGCGCGATATTTCCGAGTTCCACTGGACCAACGGCCTGCCGCCTACGAAAGAGGAGTCCCCGGAGTGGACCGCATTCCGCAACAACGACTTCAAGGACTACGTCATCGAGGTCGCCGACGACGTCAACGGTACGTCGAAGACGGTCACGCTCGATGAGCTGCGTGCGCTGCCGCAGCACTCCTTTATTGCGACGCACACCTGTATGCAGGGGTGGTCTGCGACCTCGCGCTGGGAAGGTCCTCTCATGAAGGACGTCCTCGCCCTGCTCGGCGAGCGCCCGGCTGGCGCGCACTACGTCATGGTCGAGTCCTACGGCTTGGCACAGAAGATGTACGATAACCGTCCGCGCGAGCCGTTCTACGCGTGCTTCGACATCGACACGGCCATGGAAGACCACTCCATCCTCGCGATTGCCCGCAATGGTCACCCGGTCGACATTCACCTGGGCGCGCCAGTGCGTGCCCGAGTCGAGTCGAACCATGGCTACAAGGCCGTGAAGTGGGTCTCCAAGATTGCATGGATTGCCGACTACAAGGACATCGGCGACGGTCGCGGTGGCACCCGTGAGGACTCCGCGCTGCAGGCTTTCAACGGCCGCATCTAATATTCGGCCTGCGAATTGACGCCGTTCCCGCTCATAGCGGGGGGCGGCGTCGCCGTCGTTTTCTACGGCTAGACGTGTAGAATTTCCGTCATGTCGATTATTGTTTCCACTCATTACAAGGTCACCGGCGTCCACGACGACGATGACGTGCGCAAGGCACTGCAGTCCCTCTACGATATTTTCGCTGAGCACGGCCTGGGCCAGGCGACTTTCGAAATCCGTTCGCAGGACGACGTCAAGCTCATCATCAAGCACAAGGACGACGTCATCCCCAATGTCGCGGAGATGAATAAGGCCTTGGCGTCCGCGGGCAACTACGAAATCGTCTCGCGCTAACGACGCATTCCTTTAACGCAGAACACTGCCGCCGGTCACGGCGGCAATTCTTTTAGGCTGCCGTGAACTTCCTGGCAATATCGGGGGTATGCGCGTGTGGGTTAGGTTCGCACGGCGGGGAAGAGGATACTAGAGGAAACTCATTACTCGTCGCTGCAGTGGCGAGTCCATTTGGCGCCCGTGAGGACGCAGCCGCGCTCCGGGCTTGTGCATCCGGGGTCACGCGTCCTGGGCCTTTTTCAATTCCTAAAGGTGGATGCACCAGCCATGTCAAACCTCACTTCCTACCTCGACGCCGCGACGTTGCTCGAGGCTTTTGGCCCTTGGGTCATCGCCGGCATCGCGCTCGTCGTCTTCATTGAATCCGGTGTCCTGTTCCCGTTCCTGCCCGGCGACTCGCTGCTCGTCACGGCAGCCGTGCTGCGGGGTCAACTCAACGTCTCTATCTGGGCCCTGCTGATGGTAGGCTTCGTCGCCGCCTTCCTGGGCGACCAGGTGGGCTTCTGGCTGGGCCACAAGTTTGGGCGCAAACTCTTCAAGGCTGACGCCCGCCTGCTCAAGCTGCAGTATCTCCACGCTGCCGAAGACTTCTTTGCCAAGCATGGACCGGCAGCGCTCGTGCTGGGGCGCTTTGTGCCCATCGTGCGCACGTACGTCCCCGTCGCAGCAGGCACGGCGCAGATGCCGTACCGTCACTTCATCGGCTGGAACGTCGCGGGCGCAGCTTTGTGGGTGCTGTCCATGAACTTGGTGGGAGTATTCCTGGGCAATATTCCGGGCATTGCAGACTCGATCGAAAAGATCATGCTCCTCATAATTTTCATCTCAGTCGCGCCGATCATCATCAAGGCGCTGTATGAGCGCCACAAGTTGAAAAAGCGCGCCACCATCGTGGAGGAAACGCCAGCCGTACTCAGCGATAATACTGCGCGCTAAGCATCAGCTCATACCCACAACCGGACGCCGCCGTGGTGTCCGGTTGTGTTCGTTTTCGCCGAAGAATGAGCACGATGGCAGAGGAGAAGCAGCCTTGATCGGGGTACCAATGTGTATTTACGGAATATCCTTAGTAATCTCATTCACACCTGTTCTGCGCCGGTGAGGTGTGGCATAAGGGGCGTTACGGCGCTGGCCGCAACTGTGGCCAAAGAAAAGTTCTGAATCGATCAAGGTCGCCCAGCGACCGAGAAGGACGTTGAGCATGCAAACTTCACTCGGCCTCACCCTCATGGGCCTCGTGATTATCTTCCTTACGGTGGGAATCCTAATCCGCGGTAAGACGAACCCTATTGTTCCCATGACGCTTGTGCCGGTGGCTGGCGCGCTCCTGTGCGGCTACGGGCTGGGGGAGATCTCTGACTTCTTTAGCTCAGGTCTCGAATCCGTGATGAACGTCGTGGTGATGTTCATCTTCGCCATCATCTTCTTTGGCATCCTCCAAGACGTGGGTCTGTTTGTGCCGGTCATCCGGGCGCTCATCAGGGCGACGCGAGGCAACGTCATTGCGGTCACCATGGGTACGGCCGCCATTGCCATCGTGGCGCACCTCGACGGCTCCGGCTCGACGACGTTCCTGCTCACCATTCCCGCGCTGCTGCCGCTCTACAAGGCGCTTCGTATGTCGCGCTACATCCTCATTACAATCGTCGCCCTGTCGGCGTCCGTGATGAATATGCTGCCTTGGGGCGGCCCGCTCGGCCGTGCAGGCGCCGTCGTGGCCCAGGAACCCAATGACATCTGGGTCCACCTCCTTCCCATCCAGGGTGTCGCCGTCGTCATGGTCCTCCTCGTCGCCGCGGCCCTGGGCCTGCGCGAGCGGCGTCGTCGCGCGCGTCTGCGTGCCTCGGGTGAGTTCGAAGGCGACACTAACGTCGATGTCGAGCAGATTGCGCAGGCCTTCGCTGCGCAGCAGGCCGCCGATAAGGAGGCGCTCGGATTCCGTCACCGCACCGGCCGATGGGTCACCATCGTCAATATCGTGGTCGCACTGCTCATCCTCGTGGCGCTGCTCTCCGGCCTCATGCCGCCAGCCCCGGCGTTCCTCATCGGCACGACCATCGCACTCATCGTCAATTTCGAGGGCGCCTCCGAGCAAAGCGATGCGCTCCGTCGCCACGCCCCGAATGCGCTCGCCATGGCCGGGGTCATCCTCGCTGCCGCCATGTTCCTCGGCGTCCTCAACGAAACCGGCATGCTCGAGGAAATCGCGCTCACGCTCGTCAACATCCTCCCGGAGGAAGTCGGTCCGTACCTCCACGTCATCATCGGCGTCTTCGGCGTGCCGCTCGATCTCCTCACGTCGACGGATGCGTACTACTTCTCCGTGCTGCCCATCATTCAGGGCACCGTGGAAACGTACGGCATCACGGGCATGGGTGCCGCGTCGGCGCTCATCATCGGCAACGTCATTGGCACGTTCGTCTCGCCGTTCTCGCCGGCTCTGTGGCTCGCCCTTGGCCTCGCGGGGGCAAACATGGGCAAGTACCTCAAGATTGGCTTCCCGCTCGCGTGGGGCTTCTCCGTGGTCCTCGTCCTCGTCGCATTTTTGACGGGCATGCTGATGTAACAGCCGTCGCCCTTCTCCCAAGCCCGCCGTGCGCACGCTGTGCGCCGGCGGGTTTGGTGATCATCGCGCCTAAGCATCGGAGCCGTTCTTAACGGAGACCTGGGGTTTCTTCGCGCGATATAGCGGGCACAACCTGCAGAAATATCCAGGCGTAGGCCAAGGTTATTGCACCCATGCACAAGCCCACTGCGGCATGCGTCGTGGCAGGATCGGCGCCCGTGCTTATCTGCCACATACCCGCCGCACCGGCGACCGAGCCGAATGCGGCGGTGATGATATGCACGACGGAACGAGTCGCCGGCGACAAACAAAATAGTAGAAAGTGAAGGCCGACGATAACGGCGATGGCAGGCTGTATCAGATCGACGTTCATGCTACGGAGGAGATAGACCGCGCCCCATATCACGAGAAATTCAACGCAGAACGCCACGGACACTATCCGGTTGGTCGCACGCCGTTCAGCGTGGTCTGCGGCACCTACAGGGTTTGTGGCCAGGGTTACCCGTTGGCGCCGGCGATGTAGGCGCAGGACGATTAATACAGCAGCGGCAATGAGTTCTAGCACTGCTAAGGCGGTGCCTACTGGATAGAGTCCTAGCGGCCAATGGACCCACAGGAAAGTGAATCCAATCATTATCCAGAATCCTAGGGTGCGCGAGTCCACGAGAGCAGTCCCTCCTTATCGAGGCGTAGGGAAAACGGGGCGGCCCCGGTGAGCAACAAAGACTAGGACACCAGGTCGTAGACGGGGCCAAGCCCGCGCAGTATCACTTTTGTGGAGAGCATATACGTCAACGGCAAGCGCGCCGCGACAATCGAAGACGACAGGGGAGTAAGGAGAGTACGGGAAAACCACGAAAGGCTCCGGAGTAATCCGGAGCCTTTGCTCTGTGCCCGAGGGGGGACTTGAACCCCCACGTCCGTTAATAGGACACTAGCACCTCAAGCTAGCGCGTCTGCCATTCCGCCACCCGGGCTGGGTGCTTCGGCCTTTCGACCTGGCTTGTGCTTTCAACCTCTCGGCTGGGCACTCGTAAAATATAGCCCGATTCAGAGCATGAGCGCAAATCGGCAGGTCATTGACTATTTCTACGTACTTTAAGAGTGATTCTTGCGGCTTAGAACTTACAACGCTGCAACTTTGCCCACTGCGCGTGGGGAAATCGGCATTCCTGCGGCGGCCTGTGGGCCGGATTGTGCTCGAAAACGGCGCAGAATGTGGCGGGCCAATCTCCAGCACATATGGTGTGACATGAGGTACAAAGGAAGCATGATTTCTTACGCTGATGATCCCCGTTTCCCCGGACCCGACCCGTACGCCCCATTGCGCGATGTGCCGTCGTTCGAGTTGACCTCAGCGGACATCGAAGACGGCGCGGAGATTGCAGATCGCTTCCGCGCTCCGGAGTCCGTCTCGCCCCAGCTGGCCTGGTCTGGTCTGCCAGAGGGCACTAAGTCCCTCGCCGTCACGTGCTACGACCCGGATGCGCCCACCGCGTCGGGCTTCTGGCATTGGGCAGCCTTCAACATTCCTGCCAACGTCACGGAGCTGCCCACAGGCGCAGGCGCCGCAGAAGACCTCGGCCTGGGCGGTGACGTGGTGAGCCTGCGCAACGACTCGGGCGCGCGCACCTACTACGGTCCCAACCCGCCAGCCGGCCATACGCCGCACCGTTACCTCTACGTCGTCCACGCCGTCGACGTGGAAAAGCTCGACATCGACCCGGATTCCACGGCCACCGTGCTTGGCTTTAATCTGCATTTCCACGCGCTCGGCCGCGCCATTCTCTGGGGCTGGTACGAGACCGTTGAGGAGGCCTGATATGGCCAAGACCATGCCCGGCACGGCGCCGGTGCCCGTGGCGCTGCGCGTCGGTGGCGCGTTCATGGCGCTTGCACTCGTCCTGCTGCTCTTTGGCGTGCTCTCGCTCGTCTCAGACGGTTGGATGGTGCCCTACGGTGTTTCGCCCCGTTTCTTGCTCATCGTCGCCGCAGCGGCGCTTGCAGGCGCCTTCGTGACTACGAGCACGGAACACCGCGGCTCGCCGGCCCAAGTTATCGGTTTGGTCGCCGCGCTGGCGCTCGTCATCGCCAGCCGCTTCGTGAGCGCCCAGGCCATCGGCCACATGGCGCAATACTGGCTGTTCCTCTATGCCGTAGCCGCTCTCCTGTGCGCGCTCGTCATCCGACGCTCGCTTATTCCTAAGGACTAGGAGAAAAAGCCACACGCCCCCGCGTCTTCCAACGAAGACGCGGGGGCGTTGCGTGCGCGTGGGGCCTTAGGCCTTCCAGGGGAGGCCAGAGCCGACGGCATCGGAAAGCGAGGCAAGGCCATGCGCGCGGACCTGGGCGGCGAGGCCAAGGTGGATGTCGCGGATCCAATCCGGGCCGCCATAGATGAGCGGCGTGTAGCCCTGCAGGAGCGAGGCGCCGGAGGTAATGCGCTCCCACGCCTGCTCCGGGGTGGAGATACCGCCCACGGCGATAAGGGCCAGCTTGTCACCCACGCGGGCGTGGAGACGGCGCAGGACCTCCAGCGCGCGGGCGGCGACGGGCGCGCCGGAGATGCCGCCGGCGCCCATGGCCTCGACCTCTTCGCGCGGAGTCTGCAGGCCCTCGCGCGAGATGGTGGTGTTGGTGGCGACAATGCCAGCCAGACCGAGGTCGACGGCGAGGTCGGCCACGGCGTCGACATCTTCATCGGAGAGATCCGGGGCGATCTTGACGAGGACCGGGACCTTCGTGGATTCCTGGACAGCGACGAGGATGGGGCGCAGGGATTCGACGGCCTGGAGGTCGCGTAGGCCCGGGGTGTTGGGGGAGGAGACGTTCACCACGAGGTAGTCCGCGAGGTCGCCTAAGACGGAGGCGGACTGGCGGTAGTTGGCGACGGCCTCCTCGGCAGGCACCACCTTGTTCTTGCCGATGTTGATGCCGATGACGTCGCTGTAGCGGCGCGCGCGGAGGTTCTGCGCGACCTTGGAGGCGCCGTCATTGTTAAACCCCATGCGGTTGAGGATGGCCTTGTCTGCGGGCAGACGGAACAGGCGCGGGGCTGGGTTGCCCGGCTGCGGCATGGCGGTGACGGTGCCGAGCTCGGCGTAGCCGAAGCCCACGGAGGTCCAGGCATCCGGCGCGGAGCCGTTCTTGTCGAAGCCGGCGGCCAGGCCCAGGGGACGCGGGAAGTGGACGCCGAAGACGTCCTGAGCGAGGACCGGGTCGTCGACAGCGAGTGCCTTGCCCAGGGCGCGGTTGACGGGGCCTAGCTTCTGCAGCCCGGCGAGGCCTTGGGAAATGATGGTGTGAATGCGCTCGGGCGAGAACTGGAACATGCCCTTGAGCGCGACGTGGTAGGCCTTGATGCGAAGGTCGTGGAAGCGGGAGGAGGTCATCGGAGAATCCTTAAGGGTTTAGGCGTCGAGCTTGGGGTCGGAGACGATTTGAAGGCCAGCGCCGGTGGCGGAGCCAAAGACCGCGATGCCGTCCTCGGTGACGGCCATGTGTTGGGCGTCGGCAACAGTGTCGACCTGTCCCTGGGGCTCGGGGACACCAGAAGCGATGCGGAAGGCCTGCGCCTTATTGTTGTCCGTCGTCGTGACCCACGCGAGCTGACGGCTGTCGTCCCAAGCGGTGGCCCACGGCATGCCGTCGGTGTTGCCAAACTGGTGGAGACGAATGACGTCCTCGGAGGTGTAGATGGCCACGCGCTTGCCCTCGGTGTCCGCGGCGACGAGGACGCCATGGTTGCCGGAAGAGATAAGGCCCACGCCTTGGCCGACGCGCAGGCGGCCGCCCTCGCGGGAGTTCTCCCAGTCGAGGTTCTGGATGGTGGTGTCAGCGCGCCAGACGCGCACGACGTTGTCAGTGCCGTCCTGGTTGCGCACGGCCACGAGCTGGTCGGTGGGGGCCTGGACCGAGAAGTCGTCAATGCGCTTATCGTCCTTGTAGACGGCGACCTCGCTCGCCTCGTGAGAAGAAACGAAGAGCTCGCCGGAGGAGGTGAGCGCTGCGGCGGTCACGGGGTAGGCTTCCTCGGTATTGACCATGCGTTTCTGGGTGGGGTCCGCGGCGTCGAAAATGCGCACGCGGTTGCCGCACGCGAGAACGAATTCGGTGTCGGTCGGCGTGAGGTCGCCGCACTGTGTGTCGACGTCGATGGCCGTGGCTTTCTTCGCCGTGAAATCGGCGGGGGTGCCGATGGTGAGCGTGTCCGGGGTGCGCACGGCGATATACTCACCGGCGGCCTCAATGTCCGTGATATCACCAAAGTCGATGACGTCGCCTGCGGGGTGAGCATCCTTCGGGGAGGGGGCAGGCGAGGCGTCGCCCATCTCCTCTACGTTGTCGTCTGCGGTCGTATTCGGCATGTCCGAGCACCCGGCCACCGCAGCGCCAGCCAGGCCCACAGCGAGGGCGGTGGCGGCGAACCGGCGGGCGGCAGGAGCGGACTTCTTCATCACTACAGTCACGTCGGGTTAGTCTAGCAGCGCAACCCCGCGTGGCAGAGCACCTCACATACAGAAAAGCCGGGTAGGGTGTCCTGTCGTGATTGAAGCAACCGCCGCCAGCGACATGTCCTGGCTCCAAGTCATTGTTCTCTCCGTCGTGCAGGGCCTCACCGAGTTTTTGCCGGTGAGCTCCTCGGGCCACCTGCGCATCGTCTCCACACTTTTCTGGGGCGAAGACGCTGGCGCGTCTTTTACCGCCGTCATCCAGCTCGGCACAGAGGCCGCCGTGCTCGTCTTCTTCGCGAAGATGATCTGGCAAATCCTCACCGGCTGGTTCCGTGGACTGTTCAATAAGGAGCAGCGCGGCCAGGATTACCGGATGGGCTGGATGGTCATCGCGGGTTCCATCCCAATCGGCATCATTGGCGTGCTCGCCAAGGACATCATCCGCGAGAACCTCCGCAACCTGTGGATCACTGCCGCGATGCTCATCGCGTTCTCCTTCGTCTTCATCATCGCGGAACGCACCTCCAAGAAAACGCGCGGCTTCGAGGACCTCACGATGAAAGACGCCCTCATCATGGGTCTGTGCCAGTGCCTCGCGCTCATCCCGGGCGTCTCGCGCTCCGGCGGCACCATCTCCGGCGGCCTCTTCCTCGGCCTCGACCGCGAGGTCGCCACGCGCTTTTCCTTCCTGCTCGCCATCCCGGCCGTGCTGGCCTCGGGACTCTTCTCGCTGCCGGACGCGTTTGACCCGGCGGCGGGACAGGCGGCATCGGGAGCCCAGCTGCTCGTGGGCACGCTCATCGCGTTCGTCATCGGCTACGCGTCGATTGCCTGGCTGCTCAAGTTCGTGGGCAACCACTCCTTCGAGTGGTTCGCGGCTTATCGCATCCCGGTGGGCATCCTCGTGATGATCCTGCTGGCCCTGGGCGTGCTGCAGCCCTTCTAGAAACGTTTAAAGCTTAAAGCGATAGGATAGTCACCATGCATTCTTGGCCCGTACCCGAATTCACCACGCTGCCGGGCACTCCGCAGCAGCTCCACCTCTATGACACCGCGAACCGCACCATTGCACCGGTGGAGGTCGAGGGTGATACCGCCGGCATGTATGTCTGCGGCATCACGCCCTATGACTCGACGCACCTGGGGCACGCGGCCACGTACCTCACGTTCGACCTCATCTACCGACAGCTGCTCGACAACGGTCACAAGGTCCACTATGTCCAGAACATCACGGACGTCGATGACCCTCTCTTCGAGCGCGCCGAGCGTGACGGCGTGGACTGGCGTGAGCTGGGCACCTCCCAGATCAACCTCTTCCGTAACGACATGGAGCTGCTCTCGGTCTTCCCGCCGCAGGACTACATCGGTGCGATGGAGGCCATCGACGAGGTCATCGACATGGTTCAAAAGCTCCTCGACAACGGCGCGGCCTATGTCGTGGACGACGCGGAGTTCCCAGACGTCTACGCATCCATCGACGCCACCGCGAACTTCGGCTACGAGTCGAACTACTCGCGCGAGCAGATGATGGAGTTCTTCCGCGAGCGCGGCGGCGACCCGGACCGCGCAGGCAAGCACGACCCCCTCGACGCGCTGGTGTGGCGCGCCCGCCGCGAGGGCGAGCCGTCCTGGGACTCGCCGTTCGGTCCGGGCCGCCCGGGCTGGCACATCGAGTGCTCCGCCATCGCCACCAATCGCCTGGGCAAGAACTTCACCGTCCAGGGCGGCGGCAGCGACCTCATCTTCCCGCACCACGAGTTCTCCGCCGCGCATGCGGAGGCCGCCCTGCACTCCGAGCGCATGGCCGACTTCTACGTGCACACCGGCATGATCGGCCTCGACGGCACAAAGATGTCCAAGTCCCTGGGCAACCTCGTCTTCGTCCACAAGCTGGTGGAGGCCGGCCACGACCCCTCGGCCATCCGCCTCGGCGTCTTCGCGGGCCACTACCGCACGGAGCGCGACTGGTCAGACGGCGTCCTCACGGACGCCGCGGACCGCTTGACCAACTGGCGCGAGGCCCTCAACCACCCAGGCTCACGCGAGCTTGCCGATGCCCTCGTCGCGACGTTGCGTGAGCATCTCGCCGCCGATCTGGACACGCCGGGCGCTCTGGCCGCGGTGGACGAGTGGGCATCGGCAAGCCGGGGCTCCGATGAGGAGACCGCGGGCGAGCTGGTATGCGCGGCACTTAATTCGCTCCTCGGCGTGCGGGTGTAAGAAAAATAGGGGACAATGGCGCTCATGAGCATTCGCGCCGACTTCCAATCCACCGTCGACGAATTCATCGCCGACCTCACGTCCTTCGCTACTGGCTCGTACCTCAAGGAGGACGAGAAGGAATTCTGGGACCAGCCCTTTGACCCGGCGGTACTGCCGCAGCTGCGCAGCCTCCTCGAAGGCTTCCTGGACAACCTCGACAAGGTGCCGGATGACCCGGATGGGGAGACCATCGCCGCCGTCGCGGTGCCCTTCGTTGAGTCGCTGGAGTCCTTCAACGCGGCCCACGCGGGCGCGGTCATCGAGCCGGAGGAGAAGGAAGACCTCGCGGCCTTTATGCATGACGCAGCCGCGGCCACTGGCGCGGACGACGAGGCGCTGCGCGCGCTGCCCGAGCTCGACTAATGGGGCGGCCGCAGGCAATCTTCTGGGACATGGATGGCACCCTCACGGACTCTGAGCCGCTGTGGGAGAAAGCCACGTACCGCATGGCCGCGTTGCTCGGCCGAGAACTCACGCCCGAGGTGCGCGAACGCACCGTGGGCGCAAGTTTCCCCAACACTTTCCGCATCTGCTGCGAATGGGCCGGTTTTACGCCCGCGCACGGCGACTATGAGCGTTACCGCGACGACTCTTTCGAGTATGTCGCCTCGCTGTATCAGTCCCAGGACACCGTGTTTCCCGGCGTTCGCGCGCTACTGTCTGAACTGCAGGCGGACGGCGTGCCCATGTTCGTGACCACGAATACGGAACGCGCCGTGGCTATCGACGTCGTCGAGTCCATCGGGCGGTCCTACTTCGTCGACGTCATCTGCGGAGACGACGTGCCCGTGGGCAAGCCAGACCCGGCGATGTACCTCGAGGCAGCACGCCGCGCTGGCGCCCCTCCCGCGGACTGTCTCGTGCTCGAGGATTCCGCGACGGGCATGCGTGCTGCCGTCGACGCGGGGTGCCGCACGATCGGCCTGCCGCTCGATGACACGGTCACTGTGCCAGCGGCGGCCGTGCCTATCGCAACGCTCCGCGGGGACGACCCGCGCGCTCGTCACCTCGACGGAGTGGCGGCGGCGGATCTCTACCGCTGGTTTGCGCAGCTGCCCACGCCATAGTTTTTGGTAGACCAAAAGAAATACGGGGGCAATCACTGCGGGCCCAGTGTGGGGGTGCAATAATGAGGCACTATGAAGAATTTTGATGAGCTTTTTGCCGAAATTTCCGCCAAGGCCGCCGCGCATGAGGCTGGCTCAGGCACCGTGGACGCCCTCGACAAGGGCGCCCATTTCATTGGCAAGAAGATCATCGAGGAGGCTGGCGAAGTCTGGATCGCCTCCGAGTACCAGTCCGACGCCGAGCTCGCGGAAGAAATGTCGCAACTCATGTACTGGACCCAGGTCATGATGGTCAAGCGCGGTCTCACCCCCGACGACATCTACAAGTATCTCTAGTACAAGCATTTCTAGAACCACAGGGGAGTTCATCCAACCATGATTAAAGTCGCCGTCCCCAACAAGGGATCACTGTCTGAAGCCGCCACATCTATCCTCGCCGAAGCTGGCTACAAGGGCCGCGGCATGAACAAGGTCCTCAACATCGTCGATGACGTCAACGATGTGGAGTTCTTCTTCCTGCGTCCCAAGGACATCGCCATCTACGTCGCCTCCGGCGTGCTCGATTTGGGTATCACCGGACGCGACCTCGCCGCCGACTCGCGCGCCGACGTCCAGGAAATCCTCGACCTCGGATTCGGCTCGTCCACCTTCCGCTATGCCAGTGTCGCTGGTGAGGACTGGAGCATTGACAAGCTTGAGGGCAAGCGTATCGCCACGTCGTATCCGAATATCGTCCGTCAGGACCTGAAAGATCGCGGGCTCAACGCCGAGGTCATCCGTCTGGACGGCGCGGTGGAGATTTCCATCCGCTTGGGCGTCGCGGACGCCATCGCCGATGTCGTCTCCACCGGCACGACGCTGCGCCAACAAGGCTTGGCCCCTTTCGGCGATCCCATCGTCACCTCCGAGGCCATCGTCATAAAGCGCTCGGGCGTTGAGGTCACTGCCGAGGAGCAGGTCGTGTTGGGCCGTATCCAGGGTATTCTCCACGCCCGCAACTACCTCATGCTCGACTACAACGTGGCGCAGGACAACCTCGCCGCCGCGGCGGCCGTCACGCCGGGCCTTACCGGCCCCACGGTCTCGCCGCTCAATCGCGAGAACTGGGTAGCGGTGCGCGCCATGGTGCCCAAGCGCGAAGCCAACCAGATTATGGATAAGTTGGCCGCCCTCGGCGCCGAGGCCATCCTCGCGTCCGACTTGCGGATTGCGCGAATTTAAACCCCATATCCGGGGGGTAATCCGGCCATCGCGGCCTAGGTCTGCGCGAATAGCACTACGATGGTGGGGGTTGTAAAACACTTACCCACCCTCGAGTACTAGGAGTTGTAGACCAAAATGGCTAAAACCTCCAAGAAGGCCGAAGAGACCACCGCGAAAGTCGAAGCAACGGCTGCTGACACGGCCAAGAAAGCTGATGTGACGACCCCGGCTCCTGAGGTCGCCAAGGAAGAGAAGTCGGCGAAGAAGTCTGCCTCGAAGAAAACCCGCACCGAGACCGACCTGCTCGGCGACATGGAAGTTCCGGCTGACGCGTACTACGGCGTCCACACGCTCCGCGCCATGGAAAACTTCCAGATTTCCTACGTCACCATCAACACCATCCCGGACTTCATCCGCGGCATGGTGCAGGTGAAGAAGGCCACCGCAATGGCCAATCGCCGCCTCCACGTCCTCCCCAAGAAGAAGGCCGAGGCCATCATCTGGGCCTGCGACCAGATCCTCGAAGAAGGTCGCTGCATGGACCAGTTCCCGCTCGACGTCTTCCAAGGCGGCGCGGGCACCTCGCTCAACATGAACACGAACGAGGTGGTGGCAAACCTCGCGCTCGAGCACCTCGGCGAGGAGAAGGGCCGCTACGACATCATCAACCCCAACGATGACGTCAACATGTCCCAGTCCACGAACGACGCATACCCGACCGGTTTCCGCCTCGGCGTCTACTCCTCGCTGGATAACCTCATCGAGCGCATCGACGCCCTGCAGCAGGCCTTCAACGACAAGGGCAACGAGTTCCAGGACATCCTCAAGATGGGCCGCACCCAGCTGCAGGACGCCGTGCCCATGACGCTCGGCGACGAATTCAAGGCCTTCGCGCACAACCTGGCCGAGGAGCAAAGCGTGCTCCGCGATGCGCAGGCACGCCTGCTGGAGATCAACTTGGGCGCCACTGCCATCGGTACCGGCGTCAACACCCCGGCCGGCTACCGCAGCCAGGTCACCGCGGCGCTCGCCGAGGTCACTGGCCTCGAGATCAAGACCGCCCGCGATCTCATCGAGGCTACCTCGGACTGCGGCGCCTACGTGCTCGTCCACTCCGTCATCAAGCGCGCGGCCATGAAGCTGTCCAAGATCTGCAACGACCTGCGTCTGCTTGCCTCCGGCCCGCGCGCTGGCCTCGCCGAGATCAACCTGCCGCCGCGTCAGGCCGGTTCCTCCATCATGCCGGGTAAAGTCAACCCGGTGATCCCGGAGGTCGTCAACCAGGTCTGCTTCAAGATTTTCGGCAACGACCACGTCGTCACCATGGCCGCCGAGGCCGGCCAGCTCCAGCTCAACGTCATGGAGCCGGTCATCGGCGAGGCGCTCTTCCAGTCCATCCGCATTATGGGCAACGCCGTCGACACGCTCCGCGAGAAGTGCGTCACCGGCATCACCGCCAACGCCGATGTCTGCCGCGCCTACGTGGAAAACTCCATCGGTATCGTCACGTACCTCAACCCGTTCATCGGCCACCATAATGGCGACATGATCGCCAAGGAGTCGCTGAAGACCGGCAAGGGTGTGCGCGACCTCATCCTGGAGAAGGGCTTGCTCGACGAGGCCACGCTCGACAAGGTCCTGTCCGTCGAGAACCTCATGCACCCGGAGTTCCGCGGTCAGTTCTACATCGACGACTAAACCGCCCGTACTCCGCACACGCCCCGTCCGCGCCGCACCCTGGCGCCGGCGGGGCGTTGCGCGTGTGGGAAACAACACAAACGGGCCCAAATCGTGTCCGAAAGTATTCTATTCAGTCGCCGCGGTGGAAGAATAGGGGATAAGCGCGGCCCACGGAAGCCGCCATCCACCACTCACTTCTTTCTTTGAGAGGACTTCTCGTGGTTATTGTTCACATCCTCATCGTCCTCGCGGCGATCGTCCTGGGCGCCCGCCTCGGCTCCATCGGCATCGGCATGGCCGGCGGCCTGGGCGTCCTGCTCCTCGGCGCCACCGGCATCCCAGTTACGCGCGAGGATATCCCGTTCGACGTCATCGGCATCATCATGACCGTCATCGCCGCCATCGCCGCTATGCAGCGCGCGGGCGGCATGGACTACCTCGTCCACATCGCCGAACGTTTCCTACGTAAATCCCCGAAGCGCGTGACCTACTACGCGCCTATCGTCACCTGGCTCATGACGGTGCTCGCCGGCACCGGCCACACGGCGTTCTCCACGCTCCCCGTCATCGTCGAGGTCGCCAAGGAAGGCAACGTCCGCCCGTCGCGTCCGCTGTCCATCGCCGTGGTCGCCTCCCAGATGGCCATCGTGGCCTCGCCGATTTCGGCGGCCGTGGTCTTTATGGCCAGCGCCGTCGAGCCGCTCGGCGTGGGCTACCTCCAGCTCCTCGCCGTCGTCATCCCCGCGACCTTCCTGTCCATCTTCCCAGCGGCGTGGCTTGCCAACCGCATGGGCGCCGAGCTTGCCGATGACCCCGTCTACCAGGAGCGCATGACCGCCGGCCTCGTCAAAAAGTCGGAGGCATCGACCTACGTCCCGACCAAGGAAGCCAAGACCTCGGTGTGGATCTTCCTCGTTGCCATCCTCGTCGTCATGGCATGGGCCACGCTTACCTCGGACCAGCTGGGGCTTATCTCGGACCCGACACTGCCGCGTAACGAAGCGATTATGACCATCATGCTCACCGCTGCGACGGTCATCTTGCTCATCACGAAGGTCCCGGCCGTGGACGTCCTCAACACTCCGGTGTTCAAGTCCGGCATGTCCGCGTCCATCTGCGTGCTCGGTGTGGCGTGGCTCGGCACGACGCTCATTAACTACTACATGGAGGACATCAACTCCATCGCGGGTTCCACGCTGGAGACCTCGCCGTGGCTGCTCGCTGTCGTCCTCTTCTTCGCCGCGGCCCTGCTGTACTCGCAGGCTGCGACCGCGAAGGCCATCGTTCCGGCTGCTCTCGCGCTCGGCGTCTCTCCGCTGACCGCCGTCGCCGCGTTCCCGGCCGTCTCTGCGCTGTTTATCCTGCCGACCTACCCGACGCTGCTCGCGGCCGTCGAGATGGACGACACGGGCTCGACGCGCATCGGCAAGGCCGTGTTCAACCACCCGTTCCTCATTCCGGGCACAGTGTCCATCGTGGTCTCGGTTCTGCTCGGTTACGCCTTCGGCGCCGTGCTGCTCTAGTCGCCCCCGTTCGGGGCCGCGCGGGCATGAGAATCTCGTCTCATGCCCGCTTTTGCGTACCTGGACCCCACCGCGGCCCATGTGTGCTGGTTACTATTTAAGACATGACAACACAGCCATCCGACGTTGAAATCGCACAAGCACACCCACTCAAGCCGATTACGGAGATCGCCGCCACCGCTGGCATCCCCGACGCCGCACTCATTCCTTATGGCACCACCAAAGCCAAGGTCGACATCACCGCACTCGAGTGCGTCGAGCCCGCCGAGGGCAAGATCGTTCTCGTCACCGGCGTCTCGCCCACGCCGGCGGGCGAAGGCAAATCCACCGTGCTCATCGGGCTTGCCGATGCCTTCTCGCAGCTCGGCGAGCGCACCGTCGTCGCCCTGCGCGAGCCCTCCCAGGGCCCGGTCATGGGCATCAAGGGCGGCGCGGCCGGGGGCGGCTATTCGCAGATCGTCCCGATGGAGGACATCAACCTGCACTTCACCGGCGATTTCCACGCCATCTCGGCGGCGACGAACACGCTGGCGGCCATCATCGACAACCACATCCACCAGGGCAACGAGCTGAACATCGATCCGCGTAAGGTGACGTGGCAGCGCTGCATCGACGTCAACGACCGCGCGCTGCGTCATGTCGTCACGGGTCTGGGCGGCCCGACGCATGGCGTCCCGGCGGAGACCGGATTCACCATTACGGCGGCATCGGAAATCATGGCCATCCTGTGCTTGGCCACCTCGCTGAAGGATCTGAAGACGCGCCTGGGCGACATCACGGTCGGCTTCACCTACGACGGCGAGCCCGTCACCGCCCGCCAGCTGCAGGCAGAGGGCGCGCTCACCGCGCTCATGCGCGACGCGCTCAACCCGAACCTCGTCCAAACCCTCGGTGGCACCCCGGCCTTCGTCCACGGCGGCCCGTTCGCCAATATCGCGCACGGCTGCAACACGCTGCTGGCCACTCAGACCGCCCAGAAGTTCGGCGACGTCGTGCTCACCGAGGCTGGCTTCGGCGCGGACCTCGGCGGCGAGAAGTTCATGGACATCAAGTCGCGCTTCGGCCATCTCGACGTCGCGGGCGCCGTAGTCGTCGCGACTATCCGCTCCCAGAAGTACAACGGCGGGCAGGCTCGCGAGGATCTCACCACCGAAAATCTCGAGGCTCTCAAGGCCGGCGTCATCAACCTTGAGCGCCACGTGGAAAACATCCGCAAGTTCGGCGTCAAGCCGGTCGTGGCGCTCAACCTGTTCTGGTCCGACACCCAGGCCGAGCGCGACTTCATGCGCGAGTGGGCTAAGGGCTTCGACGTCGCGCTCGCCGAGTGCAGCGTCTGGTCGGACGGCGGCGCCGGAGCGCTCGATCTCGCGCAGACGGTCCGCGACAACTTTGTGAAGGGGGAGTCGAAGCAGCTCTACGATCCCGCAGCTGGCATCGAAGCCTCCATTGAGACCATCGCGCACGAGCTCTACCGCGCATCGTCGGTTGAGTATGGCCCCAAGGCGAAGAAGGACCTCCAGTACATCAAGGACAACGGCTGGGAGGAATTCCCCGTCGTCATCTCCAAGACGCAGTACTCATTCTCCGATGACCCGACTGCTCTCGGCGCACCCATGGGCCACACCCTCCACGTCCGCGAGCTGCTTCCGCGCACCGGCGCCGGCTTCATCGTGGCGCTCACGGGTGACGTCATGACTATGCCGGGCCTGCCCAAGGAGCCGGCCGCCAACCGCATCGACGTGGCACAGGACGGCACGATCTCCGGCCTGTTCTAAAACCACGACGTCTAGCCCCATCGGCGATGTCGATGGGGTTTTCGCGTGTGTTTCGTTAGCAGATGATGGGGTCGCCGTAGGCTGGCTGGAACCAGATGCGGCCTTGGTCGTCTTTCCAGTAGCTATCGCCGTCGGCCTTCTTCCCGTTGTGATACCTACACAGTGGCATCAAATTATCCAGGACGGAGAGCCCGCCTTTGTTGACGGCTACGATGTGATCGTTCTCGCAGCGGTC
>NZ_KV796449.1:35583-40223 GCF_001809185.1 Corynebacterium sp. HMSC072G08 | reverse complement strand
CTAATCAATGCACTCTAAAACCGGAAGAGCCGGGTTTCCCTGTCGACAACTGACACGTGATTTCAATAATTCATTTGTCGCCGAGGAGCTTCGGCGTTCTCAGAAGGCTCCACACTGTCGTGGGCGTCATCGTTGCGCCCTTTCTCATCGTTGCCGCGCTCACAGGCGTGCTCTATGCGCTCGCGCCGAGCCTGGAGAAGATCGTCTATG
Organism: Corynebacterium sp. HMSC072G08; assembly: GCF_001809185.1. Taxonomy (NCBI): domain Bacteria; kingdom Bacillati; phylum Actinomycetota; class Actinomycetes; order Mycobacteriales; family Corynebacteriaceae; genus Corynebacterium; species Corynebacterium sp. HMSC072G08. The sequence continues at coordinate 40,013 of NZ_KV796449.1, read as the reverse complement.
CCGACCTCACCCGGCCCTCGGGTGAAGCAGTTGTCTCGCTCGAGGACCAGGTCGAGGCAGCGCGCGAGGTGTATCCGGATCTCGCGCTCAACACCGTCCAGGTCATCCCGGGGGAGAACACTCGCGTGCTCTTTGCGGATGACGCGCTGCCCTCGAAGAGCTACACGCACGCGGTCTTCGTGGACCCGGCGACGGGTGAGGTGCGCGGCGAAAAGGTCCAGTACGGCAGCTCCCGTGCGCTGCCGCTGCGCGCGTGGCTATCCAATGGCCACCGCTCGCTGTGGCTCGGCGAGCCAGGCCGGCTCTACTCGGAGCTCGCCGCGAGCTGGATGGGCGCACTCACCATCGGCGGACTTGTGCTCTGGCTTGGCCGCCGGAAGCGCACTCGCGGCACGCTGCGCACGCATGCGTGGTTGGGTGCCCTGTGCTCTGCTGGATTTCTCTTCCTCACGGTGACGGGACTGACATGGTCCTCCGTGGCCGGCGGGAACATTGGCAAGCTACGCACACTGCTCCACTGGAAGGCGCCGCAGCTCTCGGCCTCGGCCAGCGAGCATGCTGGTCACGGTGCGGGTTCCATGGAGCACATGGACATGGGGCCGGATCTTGCGTCGCTTGATGGCGCCTATGACGTGGCGCGCGAGGCTGGGCTGCGCGGAATCCTCAACCTGCAGCCGAACGGTGCCGCGTGGAATATCACGGAGGCGCGCGCTCCCTTTGTCTTCCATAACGACGCCATCGCCGTGGTGGACGGCCACGTTGTGGAGCGTGTCAATTTCTCTGAGTGGCCGCTCGCGGCGAAGCTCACCGAGTGGCTTATCAATCTCCACATGGGCTTCCTCTTTGGACTGGTCAATCAGATTGTGCTGGCGCTTATCGCGCTCGCGCTGCTCGTCGTGAGCATTCTGGGCCTTGTCATGTGGTTCCGGAGGGGGCGGCGCTTCGCGGGCCCCCAGGGCTTCGGCAAGCTCTCGAAGCCGGCGCTGGTGACGCTCGTGCTGTGCCTGGTCATCTACGCCATTATCGCGCCGCTCTTTGGCATCTCGCTCGTGGTCTTCCTCGTCGTGGACGCCGTGTGGCGGGCTATTAGAGGCGCTGGCGCGACAGGAAGTTCCACACCTCCTGCGACGCGTCCGGCGTCCGATTCCACGTATGATTCTGTGAGTTCGTGATGAGCTGCAGTTCTTCCTTCGCACACGCGTAGACGTGGCGCTGGCCGCCGGGGATGTTCTCGATGCGTGGCGGGAACGCGCAGGCATTGCGCTTGATGTAGCTGCTCATGAGGTGGTCCACGTCGAGGAAGTGCGCGCCGTTGTGGCGGTAGCCGCCGTGATAGAACATCATCGTGTCGCCGGTGCCATGCATGATGAGGAACGGGATGGCCTCGTTCCGGCAATTCATGTTGACGGGGTCGTAGTAAGCGCCGCCCACGGCGGCCACGCCCGCGAAGACGTGGGGCAGGTGGCACGCGACGACCGCGGTCATGCCGCCGCCGTTGGAGTGACCCGTGGCGTAGATGCGCCGGCGGTCCACGTTGTAGGTGCGGTCGAGCTCATCGATGATTTGCGTGATGAACGCGAGGTCCTCGCCGGGTCGCACGACCGCGTAGGGCGCGCCCTCCCAGCCGTGGTTGATGGACTCGGGGTAGATGCGGATGGCCTCACGCGCTGCACCCGTCTCGTTGAGGCGTGAGTAGCGGCGGAAATTCTCCGGGCTATCGCGCCAGCCGTCGAAGCCGAAGATGACCGGGGCGGGACGCGCCGGGTTATAGTGCGTGGGCATCTCGATGAGGTAGCGCCGCGTGCGGCCGGTGGACTGAGTGAAGACCTGGCCGCCGGTGCCGTTGACGAAGAACGGGGCGGGCTTCGCGTTACCCACGCGCGGGGCCGGCGCGGCAGGAAGTTGCGCCTGGGAACTTCCGGGGATGGCGCCGAGCTGCTCGTTGACCTGCGCGGTGAGGTCGGCGGCGGCTCGGTTGAGCTGGTTTGCCGTTTGGCTGCTCATGTGCTGCAGATCATCGAGGGGCGCGGCAGTGGCGATGGGGGTGGCGATTGGGGCGGCGAGGGAGAGGAGGCCGGTGAAGAGCATGGCTGTCTTCGCGCGGCCCCAGAAGTTAACAAATTTCACTCCCGTAACCTTAGTAAAAGCTGTGGGTCGTGTCTATGCTTTCTGAAAAAGGGCGGTGACGGCGCGGCGGTCGACCTTGCCGGGGCCAGTGAGTGGCATCTCGGGCAGGCGTTTTACGTCCTTCGGCACCTGCCAGCGGGGCAGGTCGTCGAGGGCGATGAGGATGTCTGTACGGGAGGCCCAGCCGGTGTAGGCAGCGACGATCATCTGCCCCAGGCGCTTATCGGGGATGCCCACGACGCAGGCGGCGTCGACGCCGGGGATATGGAGGAGGAGCTGCTCGAGGGCCTCGGGGTGGAGTTTGAGCCCGCCCGAATTGATGATGTTGTCCAGGCGCCCGGTGACGGTGAGGGTGTCGCCGTTGAGGTAGCCAGCGTCGGAGGTGGCGAACCACCCGTCGTGGAAGGCATCGGAATGCACATTGCGGTAACCGTGCGCGATGGTGGGGCCGCCCAAGAGGATGCGACCGTCATCGTCGATCTGGATTTCCGTATCACGAAGTGAGACGCCATCGTAGACGCAGCCACCGGCGGTCTCCGAGGAACCGTAGGTGGTGACGGGACGAATGCGCAGTTTGCGGGCGGATTCGAGGAGCTGAGGGTGCGTGGCGGCGCCGCCGACGAGGATGGCGTCGAATTCGCGCAGCGCGTCGATGCCTTGGAGGGAATCCATGGCCTTGGCGAGCTGCATGGGGGTCAGTCCCGTGTACATGCGGTCGCCTGTGGCGGCGAGCTCGGCTGCGGCCTTCGCGAAGGCGGGGACGTCGAAGCCGTGGCTGAGATCGAGACAGAGCGGCTCGACGCCGGCGACGAGCGAGCGGACGAGGACCTGGATCCCTGCGATGTGGTGGGCGGGCATGGCGAGCAGCCACTGGCCAGGGCCGCCGAGGCGCTCGTGGGTGGCATCGGCGCTCGCGACGAGGTTGGCGGCGGTAAGTTGTGCGCCCTTCGGCGTGCCCGTGGAGCCGGAGGTGGGGACGACGAGGGCGATGTCCTCGGCGATGGGTTCGCCGACTCGCATGTGGTTGCGCAGCAGCTCTGCCTTCGTCTTATCGTCGGCGGGGACGGGCACATAGGAATGTCGCCCCGCTATCGCTGTCTCCAGATCGTCCAGGATGGCCGACGGGTCGCGGAGACTAACAGATAGCGGGGCGAGAAGATGAGTCACGGTATGTAGGCTACCGCGAGCAGTAAGTGTTTAGGCGCGGGCGCGCGCCTTTGCGATGAACTGGTCAGCGGAGTGCATGCCAGGGCCCGCGGCGATGAGCATGAGGGCTGCGGCAAGAATCATGCCGACGAGCTCCCAGCCGCCGCCGTCGACGAAGATGCCGTTGCCGGCGTGGGCGATGGCCCAGGCGCCGATCATGTCGACGGCGACGAGGCCAGCAACCCAGCGGGTGAGTAGGCCGATGATGAGCAGGATGCCGCCGACGAGCTCGATGATGGCCGCGACCGGAGCGGCGATGCCCGGGGCCGGAACGTCCATGCCCTCGAAGGCGGTGGTGGTGCCCGCGATGGTCCACTCGGTGAACTTCTGCCAGCCGTGGGCAGCGAGGACGATGCCCACGATGAGGCGAGCGGCGAGCATGACAAACGAGCTCGCGAGGTTCATGGTCGATACGGAAATGCCGGAATACTTCATGGGGAGTGACTTTATACTTGAAGTGATGGGGTGTCTAACTTAGTCGGATATTTCTCATCTAAAAGATAAAGTGATTGTGGTTGCTTCATCCATTGACGGGTGGATGTCATGGCAGCCGGGTTGAAATTCTAGGGAAGGTACTGGAACTTTGAATGCTGTCGGTAGCTTGTTGGATCATCTGTATTGAGAAACCACAGTTCTCAAAACCCCTGATAGACTTCAGGCTCACGGCTATAAGCCGGTGACCAGGCTGGGGTTCAGTTCTCAAAACCCCTGATAGACTTCGGCACCGCCACATCAGTACGGCTCTCCTGCTGGGGTTCAGTTCTCAAAACCCCTGATAGACTTCAGGCTCACGGCTATAAGCCGGTGACCAGGCTGGGGTTCAGTTCTCAAAACCCCTGATAGACTTCACCTGGGCGCACAAGACCGAAAGGACTAGCTGGGGTTCAGTTCTCAAAACCCCTGATAGACTTCACCGTAGGCATGAAGCTCACCTACAACGGCTGGGGTTCAGTTCTCAAAACCCCTGATAGACTTCAAAAAGGGGTCGGGCCGTATAGCCGTCTGCTGGGGTTCAGTTCTCAAAACCCCTGATAGACTTCCACAAGTTCCGCTTTAAGACCCTGTTGGGCTGGGGTTCAGTTCTCAAAACCCCTGAT
>NZ_KV796449.1:35269-35483 GCF_001809185.1 Corynebacterium sp. HMSC072G08 | reverse complement strand
TCAGTTCTCAAAACCCCTGATAGACTTCATACCCATGATGGACTCCTGCGACAGCAGCTGGGGTTCAGTTCTCAAAACCCCTGATAGACTTCACAAGCATTCCACGAAGAGTGGACCACCGGCTGGGGTTCAGTTCTCAAAACCCCTGATAGACTTCCTGGAGGCCGTGGACGTCTACCGCGACGGCTGGGGTTCAGTTCTCAAAACCCCTGAT
>NZ_KV796449.1:34955-35169 GCF_001809185.1 Corynebacterium sp. HMSC072G08 | reverse complement strand
CAGTTCTCAAAACCCCTGATAGACTTCAAGCTCGAGCATGGACGCTCCATACCGTGCTGGGGTTCAGTTCTCAAAACCCCTGATAGACTTCGCAGACGGGGCAGCTACCGCCAGGTGAGGCTGGGGTTCAGTTCTCAAAACCCCTGATAGACTTCTCTGCGTGCCAGCTGCGCGCAGCGAGTCGCTGGGGTTCAGTTCTCAAAACCCCTGATAG
>NZ_KV796449.1:34575-34855 GCF_001809185.1 Corynebacterium sp. HMSC072G08 | reverse complement strand
GGTTCAGTTCTCAAAACCCCTGATAGACTTCTACAAGACCACACACTAACCCCAGACAGGCTGGGGTTCAGTTCTCAAAACCCCTGATAGACTTCTCGTTCTCAAACTGTTCTTTCTCGTTTGGCTGGGGTTCAGTTCTCAAAACCCCTGATAGACTTCGTGGCCGATTGGGACACCGAACCCATGTGCTGGGGTTCAGTTCTCAAAACCCCTGATAGACTTCACGACGCGCGGATTCAGGGTGAGGTTGTGCTGGGGTTCAGTTCTCAAAACCCCTGAT
>NZ_KV796449.1:34260-34475 GCF_001809185.1 Corynebacterium sp. HMSC072G08 | reverse complement strand
GTTCAGTTCTCAAAACCCCTGATAGACTTCTGCCTACCCCGCAAGCGACGGACTTCAAGCTGGGGTTCAGTTCTCAAAACCCCTGATAGACTTCGCAAGCATGGCGACAAGCTGAAAAACATGCTGGGGTTCAGTTCTCAAAACCCCTGATAGACTTCCCGCCGGTAACCTCAACGCGGTGTCTGGGCTGGGGTTCAGTTCTCAAAACCCCTGAT
>NZ_KV796449.1:33882-34160 GCF_001809185.1 Corynebacterium sp. HMSC072G08 | reverse complement strand
TTCAGTTCTCAAAACCCCTGATAGACTTCTCTTTGGCCTTCTCCAGCTCCTCTACCGGCTGGGGTTCAGTTCTCAAAACCCCTGATAGACTTCTCACCCTGTACGCGGGGTATACAAACTTGCTGGGGTTCAGTTCTCAAAACCCCTGATAGACTTCTGGTTGTTACGCGCCCGGCTTCGAGCAGGCTGGGGTTCAGTTCTCAAAACCCCTGATAGACTTCAGCGAGAGATTACGGCGGGTGCCGTCAGGCTGGGGTTCAGTTCTCAAAACCCCTGAT
>NZ_KV796449.1:0-33782 GCF_001809185.1 Corynebacterium sp. HMSC072G08 | reverse complement strand
GTTCAGTTCTCAAAACCCCTGATAGACTTCCATGGCGGCGCGGCCCGCGAGTGAGAAAGCTGGGGTTCAGTTCTCAAAACCCCTGATAGACTTCAGGTTGGCCTGAAAATGGCTAATTACCTGGGGGTTATTTGTCGATCGCTGTCAAAAAATTACTAGTTGAGATGGTTTTTCTTCTGGTGGAACTTCATCATGTTTGGAAAAGCGGATTACCTTGGACCATTGGTGATCGGTGACGGATAGAATTCGGATGTCTCCACCATGGGGTAGCTCCGTTTTGATCTGCGAGACAGTGGTCGAAACTCGCGAAGCTAGCGGGAAGTATTGAACGTAAACGCTGAGCTGAGCTCGGCAGAAGCCTAGATCTAGAAGCTGATTACGAAAGCGATTTGCGGCGCGCATTTCAGGTTTTGTCTTCACTGGAAGATCGAACATCACCACGCACCACACAGGTTCACTTCCCGTCGCTGGCATTTAACTCACCTGACCAGATCGGAACTCTCAAGCTTTCGACTTCGCCTTCAACATAAAGACCATAGTATTGGGCAAAGTCGATGAAAATAGACGGGACTGACTTTCCTGACGAGTCAAATTTTGACGTAAGTCCGAGCGATAACTGTTGTTTGAAAGTCGGCGATAATTCATCTCTAATGTCAAGATTTTCAAATACAATCTGGTCGACCATCGGCCGAAAAGGTTCCATTAGGTCATCGACCAATGCGAAGCTATTGTTTCTGCTGTGGTGGAATAGTCCTAAAGTGCCGACCAAGCCTGCAGCACAAATTGCACGGATACCGTACCCTCTCAGCAACGTGTATCCATAGTCAAGCGCAGAATTCCACGCATCACCTCCTACGCCCGGTGACCTCGAGAACTTTGTTTCCCCCGAGAGCGCAGCCCAGTAATGGCGGGCGGCGCGTGCCTCGAAATTGTCGGAATCACCCGAGCGAATTGTTCTAGCTAGCTCGGAAAGCAGTTTTGACGGTGATCCTTGAATGGCTGCTAGCGTTCGATTCTGACCCGAAATCTTTGCACTGACAATACGCGACCAAGCTTGCTTTTTGCGCGGAAGTGAAAGCCGAGCTTGAGCTTGTTGTCGCGCTCCAATCCGGGTGTGTTCCCGCCAAGGAACAGCGCCTGCGGTGGGGATAGAGCGCCAGTCACACACAAGCAAGGCGATATCGTATTCACTCAATTTTGCAATGACGGAGCCCGAAATAGTTGTCTGGATCCCGATCAGCACAACAGCGATTTGTGCTAACGGAAAGATCCTTTCCGAGTCGTCGGTTTGGACGACAAGTTGTCCGCGCTTATAGCGGATTGACCCTTTTAAATTGATGCAATCCAGTACTTGCCATCCAGCGTTCATGTTGCTAACCCACTTTCCAACTCACCGGCAAATGAGCGGCACTCGTTAGTCGCACGCGGCCTAGGGAATCACGGCGAATGACGGTGACATTGCCTAGCTCGATCACCTTATTGATTGCAGGCAACCAGCCTGGACGTTCGATTACTTTCTTGGACTCTGCCGAATTCTTGTCGGAGAGTCCTTCTGCACTCATCAATTGGGGGCGAAGACGGAGTTTGGATGACGAGAAAAATCCATCTACGCGCCAACGAGTTTGTTTGCCGAATTCTTTTTGCATTGCAGCTATCTGCCCTGTCGCGAATGCGTCAGTGTCAATATGTAGTTCATCGTCGATGACAATCCATCCAAGATATTCGGCAGAGCCATCGCTGAGCGCAGCACGGAGCTTCGATTCCGCTTGTCGAACAGATATGGTCTGAGGCTTGAGCTCCACGGTGAAGAGATCTTCGTTCCTGTGCTTGGCAAGGTCGACGTCATAGACGCGAAGCATTGCGTAGCTCGGCTTTTTCTTCCCTGGAATTTTGTAAATCCGTGCGTGATGGAAGTGGCTGAGCTCAGCGTAACCACCACGTACCTTAATAGCACCTGCTCCCACGGGGAAGATCTCGATGAGGTCATCAGCTTCGAGCCAAGTACCGTTGACTCGGATCCGGCGCGTCTCGTTTGCCGGTAGACCTTCTTTAGGGTCGAAGTCATACTCACGTGTCAACGCGCACCAAAGCGCCTCGGAGGAGGCACGATCGACGTCCTGAACGCTGATTGCGTTTCCTAGACGAATCTTCTTCAGCTTGCCGATTGTGTCCTCGTGAGCACGGCCATTTCCGAGCCGCAGACGTAAGTTCGATGTAACAACTATGCGATCTTCGTCGAGCGCTTGTTGCAGCAGTGCTGCAAGCTTTTGCATACGCGGAACCCATGCATTCCAGGCGGCACGGTGTGCGGCATCTGACCCAGTAAATTCTTTCCACTGGTAGGTGCCTTGAGTGAGATGAGATGCGCGGCGCATGCTGTCTCTTTTTACGAGAGTTTCTGCGATGTAATTTTTGACGAAGGCTACAACGGCGGCATCGACGGCATGGTGGCGGCGGTCTAGACGAGACTTTCCCGTCCCGCCGATAAACCGAAGCTTGCCCGAAATGCCTGAAGCGCTACGGGCCAAGGCTGTGATCTTCCCGCGGTAGACAGCTACGTTGGTTCCATCCTCAGCAAACCTTTGCGCTATGCGACCGCGAAGCTCAATCGCCATCCATGCAACGGACTCAATGGAGCGAGCGTCGAGAGGTTCGTCGAAGGTTGTGCGCTTGAGCCTCTGACAAACCTCATCGCGGAATTTATTGAAGTCCTTCTTGCTCTGTCCGGAATCTTCAACCCAGTGACGTGTGCGCTCGAGAGCTTCCTTGAGACTTACTCCAGGAATAGTCGATTTAGCTGCCCATACGGCGAAAGGAATGTTCTTCTTGGCGAGGTTACAACGATGACAAACGGCCACGAGGTTGGAACGAACGTTGGTGGAACCTTCTCCAGCTCGAGGTACGATATGGTCCATTTCGCATGATTGATACGTGATAGTCGATCCGCAGTAAGCGCATTGACAATTTTGACGTTGTACGGACTGATAGCGCCACAGGTCGGAACTTCGGGTTATGCCGTCAACGCCGAGTCTCTCTTGCATCTCGTGGAACAATCGTTGATTGCGTGCGGCGCGCGTATTGTTCTCTCGATCTATCTCGCGGGCTTTAGCTTCACTGACGAACCCGTCGCGGACGTGTTCAATGACAATCGATTCAGGGGCTCCCCATTCAGCGGCTGCGGCCTCGAGCCAACGAGCGACGCCCTTCAACACACGATCGACAGCTGGATTTCCGACTGGTTCTCCGATGCGTGGTGCAGGAGGCGTCCAATCCTCGGGAATGCCGAACTCTGCGCGCAGTGCATGGTGAAGGTCGAGATTTTCGTCAAGCATTCGTTTGGTAGTACGGACAAGTGTGTCTTCGCTATAGGCTGCGCGCCCCATCGGAAGATGCAGCGCGTCTAGTTTTCCTTGTTCTTCTTCATCAAGTTCTGCGAAGAATGCCTGTACAACTGCGCCAGCAGGAGAATCGAAGTCATCTGTTTCTGCGTTCGACAAGGCCTTGAGCATTGCTTGCCTCTCTGCACATGATGCGGATCTCCACCATGCGGCGAGAGGCTTAACCTTGCATCCAAGGATTGCGCGATTGGTGTCATGGACTGGAGGCCGGGCACCTGCGCGTTCACCATCTGACGTCATTGTCGCGGTGCCAAGTAGATCGCCGCGGTCGATATTGAGCAGCTCAGCGATGTTTATCCACGATGCATCCGTCTTATGATCGAGATTTGTCAGATAATTGAAGACGAGCAGTCGTTGTTCGTGGGAGAGCTCACTCTTGGATTCTCCGTTGCGGATTCGCAGATTTCCAATTAGTGCCGCGATGCGGTAACGCTGAAATGCGTCGGAAGCCTTCAAAGCACGGTTCTTGGTTGGTTGCAGCGGGTCCTTCCCTACGCGTCCTTTTTGGGCGCCCTTGGGTGACTCTGCAGCGAAGACCAAATCGATGATGTTCTTGCGGAGGTCATCGTCAATTTTTTGTACGCGGCAGATTTCGTTGATTTCGCGTGCATGGTCAACTTGTTGAAGACGAGCTGAAATGATCGCATGCTTGATGGCCGCGGTGTTTCCAGATTTTTCTTTTGCGCGATCTTTAGCCTTCCCGCCGCCTCTGAGCCTATCCTCGCCAAACTTGGCGAAAGCAATAAGCTGTCCAACGGTCACATTTTCGGGGATCTTATGGCCTACTCGTTTTTCAAGTTCCGTGCGGATTTGTTGAAAAGCATCGCTAGAGTCGCCCGGATTGTAGAGTGAAACAGTTTTGATATATGGGTTGCGCCATCCACGATGATTCGCGATGTGGCGGAGAGCAATGGAGAGCTTTTCTCCGCGGGTATCGGGGTCGGTGATGAACTCATTGACTAGTTCAACACGGGCCTTCCATGGCAAGTAAGGATCCGAGTATTGTTCAAAGGGAATAGTTTTCCAGCCTTGGGCCGACAGGAACTTTTCCAGTTTGATCATGCGGCGACGACGACGGCGGTAGAGTCGGCGCGTGCGTCGAGCGACTCCGGAGGATGCGAGGCGGGTGATCGCGGACTTTTGCTGGTCGGGATCCAATCCAGAGTCGTGGATAAGAGACAACGAGCTCAGAATCTCGACGGGATAATCATTGTCATCGATGGCGATTGCAGACATACCGAGGGAATAGGTGCCGACATCGATTCCAACACGATAGCGGGTGGGGGCAGGGGAAATAGGCATGGATATTCCTTTATGAGAAAAGCCGGCTCCCGAGGGAGCCGGCTGGAGCATTCGCCACTGGAAACTAGCCAGCGCTTACTGAGGTTCAGTTCTAAAATGAGATTTTAGACCAATGTTGATATTTCATCCACCCATTTTGATAAAAAACTTGATGAAAGATTCGCGGTTCTGGACAGTCGCTTACAATCCTTACTATTGGTAGGGATTTCGCAGATCATCGTCGTGATCGAAAGGGCGCTCGTCCGTGTCGCGGGCGTCGCGCAATCCTTTGATCATCCAGACGCGGGCGCCGATGATGCCGCAGAGGGCAACGACGGCGAAGGCGATGGCGAGATAAACCATGGCAGTCTGTGGAACCTGACTAGTAGTAATACGGGAACTCGTCCCAGTTCGGGTCGCGCTTCTCGAGGAAGGCGTTCTTGCCCTCGACGGCCTCGTCCGTCATGTAGGCCAGGCGGGTGGCCTCGCCGGCGAAGACCTGCTGGCCCATAAGTCCATCGTCGGTGAGGTTGAAGGCGAACTTGAGCATGCGCTGGGCGGTGGGGGACTTCATATTGATCTCGCGGCCCATCTGGATGGCGGCGTCTTCAAGGTCGGCGTGGTCGACGACCTCGTTGACGGCGCCCATCTCGTACATGCGCTGGGCGTCGTAGGTGCGGCCTAAGAAGAAGATCTCGCGGGCGTATTTCTGACCCACCATCTTTGCGAGGTAGGCGGAGCCGTAGCCGGCGTCGAAGGATCCCACGTCCGCGTCGGTTTGCTTGAAGCGGGCCTCCTGGCGCGAGGCGACCGTCATGTCGCAGACGACGTGGAGGGAGTGCCCGCCGCCCGCGGCCCAGCCGTTGACCACGGCGATGACAACCTTGGGCATGGTGCGGATAAGCCGCTGGACCTCCAGGATGTGGAGGCGGCCGCCCTCGACCTTCTCGCGGGCGGTATCGACGGTGTCCGCGGTCTCACCATCCGCGTAGCGGTAGCCCGAGCGGCCGCGAATACGCTGGTCGCCGCCGGAGCAGAAGGCCCAGCCGCCGTCTTTCACGGAGGGGCCGTTGCCGGTGAGCAGAACCGTGCCCACATCGGGGGTGCGGCGCGCGTGGTCGAGGACGTGGTAGAGCTCGTCCACGGTGTGCGGGCGGAAGGCATTGCGCACTTCCGGGCGGTCGAAGGCGATACGGACGATGCCGTCGGCGCGGCTCTCACCGATCAAGCGGTGATACGTGATGTCCGTGAGGTCCTCGAAGCCGGGGACCTTAGTCCACAATTCCGGCTTGAACGGGTTGTCCGTGCTGTAAGTTCTCTGCTCGCTCATGACTGACAAATCTAGTCGTTCGCAGCCGTGAGATCAGGAAAGCGAGGACACCCAGCCCCGCGTTGGTGACGGCCATGCCTGCGGAGGTCGCCGCGTTGAGGTGATAGGCCAACCAGAATCCGCCCAGGGCACCCAGGATGCCAATCCCGCACGCGGTGGCGAGCATGGTCATCACGCGCGTGGTGAGCAGGCGTGCGGCACACGCAGGAATGACCATGAGTGCGATGACGAGCATGGCGCCGGCGGCCTGAAAGGCGGCCGTCGCGGTGAGTGAGACGAGCGCCATGAAGGCGACGTGGAGTCCGCGAGTGCGCAGGCCTGCGCTGTGTGCGAAGGCGGGATCGAAGGTGCTGGTTGTAAGCCGCGGGAGGGCAACGGCACAAAAAGTGACGTTGAGAATCGCGATGATGGCCATGACGAGCGCGTAGCCCGGATGCGTGAGCGCGACGAGGTTGAGATCGCCCACCAGGACCGCATGCACGTCGAGGTGGACGTGGCTCATGCGCGTGGAGATGAGGATGACGCCGGCGGCAAAGAGCGCCGGGAAGATAAGGCCCAGCGGGGCATCGCCCGCAAGCAGGCCGGAGCGTCCCAGCCATTCCGTACCGAGGGCGACGGCTAAGCCTGCCGATGCCGCCGTCACGAGCAGGACTGGCGAGTCAATGTCCGCAGTAAACAGGTAGCCCACGGCGATGCCGGGCAGGACCGCGTGGCCGATGCCGTCGATGACCATGGATTCGCGCTTGAGTACGACGAAGACGCCGGGCAGCGCGCAGGCGAGAGCCGTGGCAACGGCGAGGAGGCAGGCGGCAAGTGCGAGACTCATGCGATCACCGCCCGGCGGCGCGGGGAGACGGCGAGCGACACGGCGACAACGGCCGCCTGCACGAGGACGATGGTGGGGCCGGTGGGAATGGCGAAGTGGATTGACAGTGCAGTTCCTAGGACGGCGCAGGCGGCGCCGAGAAAGGAGGCGAGACCTATGAAGGTGGGGAGGCGGTGGATCCACTGACGGGCCGCGGCGGCGGGGCTCACGACGACGGCGACCATGAGGACGACGCCCACGACCTTGACGCCGAGGACGGTGATGACCGTGATGGCGACGAAGGCGAGTGTGTTGATGATTCTTGTACGCGTGCCGGTGACGCGGGCGAAGGCGGGATCGAAAATCATGACGGAGTGATGGTTGTGCACGACGGCAAGCACGACGAGGATGCCCACGCCGATGACGAGGGAGGTAACGACGTCGGCGCGGGTGAGCGTCGAGGCGTTGCCGAGTAAGAAGTCCTGGATGCCAGCCTTGCCCGGCAACGGCGTGCGCGAGACGTACTGCAGGATGAGCATGCCCACGGAGAAGAACGTGGTGAGCACAGCGGCCATGACGGCATCCTGTTTCAAGGGGGTGACCTGGGGGAGGGTGTGGATGGCGGCGACGGCGAGCAGTCCGGTGGCCACGGCGCCGCACACGAGGACTCCGACAGTGCGGCCGTTCATGCCAAGCGCGGTCGCCGTGACAAAGGCGATGAGGAGGCCGGGCAGGCTGGAGTGGGAGACGGCATCGGCAAGCAAGGATTGCCGGCGCAGATAGACCAGCGGGCCGAGCGCCCCGGCGCACGCACCGATGGTGACGGTGCCCGCGAGTGCCTGCTGGTAGGTGTAGTTGGTGAAGAGCTCGGTGAGGATCATGGCAGACTAAACAACTCGGAGATGGCGGACTCGGTGAGAGTGGTCTCAGTGGGGCCCGCGGCGAGGATTTTGCGGTTCGCCACGAGGACGACGTCATCGCAGAGCTCGGCGACCTCGGCGAGGTCGTGGTGGACGAGGATGATGGTCGTGCCCTGGTTTCGCAGCTCCCGGAGGATTGTTGTGATCGTGGCCTGGCTCTGTTGGTCGACGCCGGCGAAGGGCTCGTCGAGGATGAGGATGTCCGGCTCACATGCGAGGGTGCGCGCAAGCAGCGTGCGCTGGCGCTGGCCCCCGGACAGGGCGCTGATGGGATCGTTGCGTTTGTCAGCTAGGCCGACGCGTTCGAGCATGTGGTCCGCGATCTGCTTGTCGTTGCGGCTCGGCCACTGCCACCAGCGTAGGTGGGGCGTGCGGCCCATGAGCGCGACGTCAATAAGCGTGGCGGGGAAGTCCCAATCGATATCTGCATGTTGCGGCATATAGCCCACGGTGCCGTCTATGTCGATTTGCGCGCCGGGAGCGGGTAGCAGGCCCACCGCCGCCTTGATGAGAGTGGACTTACCAGCGCCATTGGCGCCAATGAGCCCCGTCATCGCTCCAGTGCGAAAGGTAATGGCTACATCCTCGAGCACCGGTGTGTACCCGTAGGCGACGGTGAGACCTGCAAGTCTTATCATTTGGTGAGCGCCTCCGCGACGGCGTGAGCGTTGTGCTCAAAGGCGCCCAAGTAGGTGTCATTCGGGGCGTCGGGGCCCAGCGTGTCCGCGAACAGCTCTTCCGAGGAGACCGTGACGTTCCAGCCGCGGGCGTGCACGGCCTCCTTGAGGGAGGTCACCGCCTGCGGGTTCGCCAGGTTGTCCTGGAAGATGACGGGGATCTTCTTCTCCGCGATGGTATCGGCGAGCTCCGAGATTTCCGTCGGGGACTTCGCAGCCTCGGAGGTCACGAAGTCCGTCGCGTGAATCTCGAAGTCGAAGGTCTTACCGAAGTAGTTGAAGGCGTCGTGGCCGGTGATGAGGACGCGGGGCGTGGCGTTTTCCAGCTCGGCACGCGCCTTGTCCTCGGCGGCCTGAATCTGCTTCTCATAGTCATCCGCGGCCTGGACGTAGGCGGCGGCGTTGTCCTTATCGACCTCGCCGAGCTTGGCGCCCAGCGCGTCGACGACCTGGGTCCACAGCTCCGGGCTGTTCCAGATGTGCGGATCGTAGAGCTTCTCGCCGTCCGCGCTGCGCTCCGGCCAGGGCAGCAGACCCGCCTGGTCCACCTTGTCGCCGACCGCGATCTGCTTGTCGCCCAGCGACTCGAGTTGGTCGATCATCTGTGCCTCGAGGTGCAGGCCGTTCCACACGACGAGGTCCGCGGACTGCATGGCCTCGATGTCTTTCGTCGTGGGTTGGTACGTGTGCGGGTCGCCGCCCGGGCCGACCATCGTGGTGATCTCGGCGTCCGGCGCGATGTTGTGCACGGCGTCAGCCAGGTAGCCCGTCGTGGCAAAAACGGTGAGGTGGTCCTTCGGTTTGTCGGCGCTCGCATCGCTCGAACACGCGCTCAAGGCCAGCGCGGCGGCGCACAGGGTGACGAGCGCAGGAATGCGTTTCACGTGCGTATCTCTCATTTCTCTAAAATTGAAGTAAAGAGTTCAATCTGTTGAACATTGAAAAATGTACATACTCCCGACACTTATTGCAAGTGATTGTGATTTAGACCCCGTGAGTATGCGAAAAGCGGGGACGCGTCATCGCGTCCCCGCTGTTTTGAACGTGTAGTCCCCTTGCCCAACCCTCGTCCACGTTCCCTCATCCCAGCGCGGTGGTGGTGATATGTGAGCGGTGCGCGGGGTTGTTACCCGCTTGTGCTCCTGTGACATGTGCGGCGGACTGCGCAATACGGTGGGAAGACTTGAACTTCCCAGCCTGCTCCGCTACCAGGCTGCCAACAGAATCCTTGGGTTTTCTCGTCCAAGGCCGAGGTGCGCTCGCTGATGTGGGGTGGCGTGGACTACCAACTACGTTTAGACGACTTCGGTGCTCCAGTTCTTCTGCTGAATCTTTGTGTCGAGCTCCCGGTAGGCCTTGGAGACTTCGTCGATCTTCTTTCGCAACGCCGCGACGTCGAGGGTGGAGACGAACTTAATCTCGCTGCGGGAGAACCGGTCTTGGCGCGCGGCGGCGGCTTCGGCGGCATCGGCAAGCAGGCGGCGACGCCGGATGAGTCCGTCGCGGTCCGCGAGCGCCGCGGTGAGGTTGCGCTCAGCGTCGAACGCGGTGGCCGAGTTTGTTGCGTTGATTGCTTTGACCAGCTCGTCGATGCGGTCCACGAGGTGTTCCGCCTCCGCGAGGAGCTCTGCCGGATCCTCGTCCGGGGTATCGCCCTCTTGGACGCGGGCCACGGCGACGATGCGTGAGCGTAGTTCGTCGAGGCGGGCCTGGGCTTCGGCGCGCTCGGCGAGGGCTTCAGCTAACAACATGGTGAGTTCCTTTCCTTTCTCCCTCGCTTGTGGTCTGTGGGGAGCGTATCGTTACACACGATTATCCAATAAACATGAACGCGAAGAGCGTGTTGAGGATGGTCGCGGTGATCATCGGTACAGAAGTGCGCTTGACCAGGCGAATGGGGTTGACCTTGATGGCGCCGGAGACGATGAGGACCGCGGCATTGACCGGGGAGACCTGGCGCATGAGGTTGGAGGTGCCCCAAATCGCGGTGAGCATCTGCGGCGCGTGAATGGACGTCTCGGCTGCGAGGCCAGGGACGACCTCGGAGAAGGCGAAGTACGGAGCGGTGCCGGAGCCGGTGAGCGCGGACATCGCGGCGGTCGCGGCGACGAAGATGAGCACGATAATGACGGCGGCGCCGGACGAACCCTTGGTGGCGTCGATGAGCATGTCGATGACGCCCATTTGGGTAATGCCCTCGACGAGGACTGCGGCGGCCACGAGGAGGGCGACTACGCCGGCTGCGCCTTCGCCCATTCCCTTGAAGAAGGACTTGGTGGAGTCCATGGCGGTCTCGATGGAGCGGCCGCGGATAGCCTCGATGATCATCGCAATGAAGAGGGAGACGACCGTGACAGGCAGGATGTCAGCCTCGAAGGGGATGACGCCGGTGCGATTGAGAATGGCCGAGATGATGATAAGTAGCAGCGGGAGCAGAGGCAGGACAGCGTAGAAACCCGGCAGTCCGGCGGCGCGCTCGATGGCTTCGCGGGCAGTGCGTTCGGATTCGCTCTCCTCGGTGGCTTCTCCGGCGTGTTCTTCCATGTAGTGCTTGCGGTCCGACTTGTCGCAGCGGTGTTGCCACCACATGTGGACGAACGCGGTAATGAGCAGGGTGGGCACGGTGGCGCGGGCGACGGAGCCGTAGACGAATTCGGTGACGGACATGTCCGTGAGATCCGCGCCTTGAATGAGACCAGCCTCGAGCGGCGTCGGCATGATGGTCGAGGAGGTCACGACGATGGCGGCGACGGTGAGCGGCGTGAGCCCTGCGGCGATGAGCGCCGGCAGAAGTGTCGCCACAAGGAGCAGGGAAAGCGCTGCGGCGGACGGGATGACGAGTGAGAGCAGCGAGCCAATGACGAAGCCGACGGGCACCAACCAATAGGAGCCATTAAAGCGCTTGAGCGGCGAGGAGAGCACGACGACGGTCTTCGCGTCCGCGCCGATGTGACGCATGTAGGACACGAAGCCGAAGAGCACCATAATCGCCATGCCGATGCCGCTGAAACGAGCCTTGAACAGGGCGTCGACCACGAGGAGCTGGTCGTAGAAGGCGTTGCCGGTGGCTTCGATTTCGGTGGTGCGCATGTCTGCGCGGCCGGTGAGTGCGGCGAGCATGAGGAGGGCGACGCCTACTCCGAAGATGGCGGCGGCCGCATGAACCTTTTTATAGATGAGCCACACGACGGCCGCGATGGCCGCGAGGGCGATGATGAGATAGAGCACGGTAAGTCAATTCCTTCACTGGTACGAAGAGCTGCCGCCTGGCATGCGCTGCTGGCGGTGGGGCTCCGAGGAGCGATAGAAGGCTAACCGCGGTTGTTATAACCTTTCCTGGTTAGGTTATCACCCTGTGTGGACCAGTCGCACCTCGTGGGGTGCATTATTCTGGGTCGTATGCAGATTAACGTTGACGACGTCCTTGACCGCGCGCGCGTGGTTGCCCTTCCGCTGGCCGTACAATTCCGCGGCGTGACCACCCGCGAGGCTCTCCTCATCGAGGGGCCCGCCGGCTGGGGCGAGTTTGCGCCCTTCCTCGAATACGGCCCCGAAGAGTCCGCGCACTGGCTGGCCGCTGGCCTCGAGGCCGCGTACGAGGGCTTCCCTTCGCCCGTCCGCTCCGAGGTCGAGGTCAACGGAACCATTCCGGCCGTGCCGGCGGAGATGGTGCCCGAGGTCATGCAGCGCTATCCGGGCTGCCGCACCTTCAAAATCAAGGTTGCCGAGCCGGGCCAGACGCTCGCGGACGACGTCGCGCGCGTTCAGGCCGTGCGCGAGGCAGTCCACGACATGGGCCGCGTTCCCGTCCTGCGCGTGGACGCCAACGGCGGCTGGAGCGTCGACGAGGCCATCGAGGCCGCCAAGGCGCTCATGCCGCTTGACTACATGGAGCAGCCCTGCCGCACCGCCGAGGAACTCGCCGAGGTCCGCTCGCGCCTCATGCGCTCTGGGCTTTTTGTGCGCGTTGCTGCCGATGAATCCATTCGCAAGGTCGCAGACCCCTACCGCGTTGCCGAACTTCAAGCTGCCGATGTCGCCGTGGTCAAGGCCGCGCCCCTCGGCGGGGTTAAGCGACTGTTGCAGATCGCCCACGACTTGCGTGCACACCATATGGACATCACGGTGGCCTCGGCGCTCGACACGTCGGTGGGAATCTCCATGGGCCTCGCTGCCGTGGCCGCGCTCCCCAAGATCCTCGACGATGAAGACATCGACGTCACCCCGGCCGCCGCCGGCCTGGCCACCGGCTCGCTCTTTATCGAGGACGTCTGTCCGCCGCGCGAGCTCGTGGACGGCTTCCTGCGCGTGGAGCACCCCGCGCCGTCGGAGGACCGCCTCACTGAGTTGGCCGCCTCTGCTGAGCGTCGCGACTGGTGGTTCAACCGTGTCCGCGAGAGCTGGCAGTATCTCTAGAAGCTTGTGCCAAAACTAATCCCCTCGTGGAATTGCCAGGCCGGACTCTTCAACGTCCCCGGGACCGGCGAGTGCGGGCGCAGTGTGGTGCGGTGTGCAACGGTCTCCTTGATAACGTCGCGCACTAACTCGAAGTGATAGTTCGTGCATGTATCGGTGAATTTCAGAGGCGCCCAGCCGAGCTGCACGGCCTGAATGGATTTCCACAGGCCGATATAAAAGGTGTCATTGTTGTTGTGCGGCAAGTGATAATGCAGCGAATCCCAGTCGATGACGACGCGGGCTGCGGGGAAGGCGAGGTCCCAGTAATAGGCCTCGAGCTTGAAATTGGGCACAGGCTCGAGGCCAGCCTTGCGCAAGTGAAACAGCATTGTGCGTTCCCACTTGGAGGCGGTGCCCACGCCTGCCTTAAACGCAAGTTCTCGAATGGCGCTGGGGCGCTTTAGTTGGGCTAAATCTGCTTCGAGACGCTCACCGCCGCGGACGCCTGTGTAGTGATTGAGCAGGAGATTTCCCGGATTCTCGAGCTTCTCATGGGCGAGCGCGTCAGAGAGGGCTTGCGCGACGTTGACTGTCCTTATGTCGTTGATGGATCTGCTTGGGGCCTCGGAGCGGATGAGGCGGATGTGTGAATTCGCCAATGGCGTTCTGATGTGCGGCACGCGCAGGAAGACGGGGCGAGATTCTTCCGTCAAGTCATGGAGGGCCAGGGCGTTGAGACCGGTGACCGCGCCTTCGGGATACGGACTCGCGATGTCGGCGAGGCTTCCCGTAGTTGAGTAGATACCGGCCTTGAGTTTAATGAGTCGGCCATCGGCTACCGCCTTGTTCTGGCGAGTCTTGGTTGTACCGAGCTCTCGGAGTTGTCGCGTCGTGTAGATCGTCATGACCTATTGGACTGAGCCAGCAGCGTGGAGGTTCCACGCGCATGCCGAAACCCCACCCGAACTCACGGATTCTGTACAGCAATCCACAGTACGGGTGGGGTGTGGTGTGGGGTTGGCGCCCAGAGCCGACCCAAACTCTCGGTACCTGTACGAAATTTCCATGTTTGGGTGGGGTGTGGGCTTTAGCTATCGCGGGGGAGTGGGAGGTCAGCACATCTCTCGGTCCTAGGCTAAGTGGCTAGTTCACACTAGGACGGTCAGTCTGTCAATAACGGAAGACTCGACGCTTTACATATTTATGCATGCTTTTAAGGGGGATGACTGTTCAGCCGACTCACAGGTTGACCGTGTACCTCTTTATACATGCCTACTAACACCCCCAATAATGGCCGGAACGAGCGGATGAGCGACGAGACTCAGCAGTTCGAGCGTCCGCGCCAGGTCTTCCCGGAAGACGAGACGCGTGTGCAGCCAGCGCAGTCGCAGTATCAGAACTATCAGTACCAGCAGCCAGCACCGCAACCGGCACCCCAACCGGCGTCCCAGCAGGCACCACGGCAAGAGCCGCCGCGCTCCTATGACGTGCCGGAGGAGCGCTCCTCGGGAAGTGGCTTGACGGGCATTCTCGTCGGCCTGCTCGTGTTGGCGCTCATCGCGCTCGCGGCGTTGGCCTATATGTATACGCGCGCCGCAAACCAGGAGCCGCCTGCTCCGGAGACCATTACGCAGACGGCCACGGCGACGGTGACGGACACCCCGAGCCCCGTCACGCAGACCCAGACGGAGACCGTCACCGAGACAGTGACGGAGACGCCGGATCTCACCCGGGAGCTGCCTACCTCGTTGCCCAGCGACTTGGGCGAGGGCGCTGATAACGTCGACGATCTTCTTAACGAGATCTTTGGCGGCAATAACGGCAACGGCCGCGGCGGAAATTAGGGCACGGGCTAGACTGGGCTGCTATGGACCAGACCGCACAGACCGAATCCATTGAGCTGGCGCAGGCCGTCGCCGCGCAGCTCGCGCGCCACTGTACTGACGTTGTCATTTGCCCAGGCTCGCGCAACGCGCCGCTCAACTTGGCGCTGCTCGCCCGCCCGGATCTCAAGGTGCACACGCGCATCGATGAGCGCTCCGCCGCGTTCCTCGCGTTGGGCCTGGCGCGAGTGCAGCGCCGCCACGTCGCGGTCGTCATGACCTCAGGCACGGCCGTGGCCAACGCGTTGCCGGCGCTGGTCGAGGCGCGCCACTCGCACACGCCGCTCGCGGTGGTCTCTGCGGATCGCCCGGAGCGCCTCGTGGGCACGGGTGCCTCGCAAACCATCGAGCAGCAGGGCATCTTTAGCAACTTCGCGGACACGACGCAGGTCGCGTCGCCGGAGGATATTCCGGCGATGGCGCAGCGCTTTACCCAGGACTTTGCGGTGCATATCAATGTCGCGCTCGACGTGCCGCTCGTGGGCACGGAGCTTCCCTCTACGCCGGATGATCGAACCCTGCGCCGCGCGCCGTCCGTCCGCTTCGTGGACCACGGCGAGGTCGAGCTCGACCTCACCCGCAATACGTTGGTCATCGCGGGCGACGAGGCCTGGGACGTCGAGGGCCTTGAAGACGTGCCCACCATCGCAGAGCCCACGGCGCCCGCGCCGTACCATCCGGTGCACCCGCTCGCGGCGAGCATCTTCCGCAAGGACCACGTGAGTGCGAACGACTATGTGGTCAATACGCGTGTCGAGCAGGTCATCGTTGTCGGCCATCCGACGCTGCACCGCGGGGTGCTGGCGCTCCTCAGCGATCCCGATATCGAGTTCGTGACGCTCTCGCGCACGGCGGACTTCACGAACCCGCGCGGCGAGGCCGCCCGGAAGGGTACCCGCGTCAAGGTGAGCGGCGAGCCCACGCGCGACTGGATGAAGGTCTGCGAGGGCGCGGCCGAGATGGGCGGCGCCGCGGTGCGCGAAGTCCTAGAAAATAAGGACTATGGATTTACCGGCCTGCACGTGGCGGCCGCCGTGGCGGATACACTCGCCGTGGGTGACGCGCTCGTCCTCGGCGCCTCGAATCCGGTGCGCGACGCCAGCTTCGTGGGTCTTCCTTTCGACGGCGTGGAGACCTACTCGCCGCGCGGCGCCGCTGGCATCGACGGCACGGTGGCCCAGTCCATCGGCGTGGCGCTGGCCACCCAGTCCCGCGAGGCCACGGAGATTCGCGCGCCGCGCACCGTCGCGCTCATGGGGGACATCACGTTCCTCCACGACGCTTCTGCTCTGCTCATCTCGCCGGGTGACCCGCGCCCGGAGAACCTCACCATCGTTGTCGCGGACGATAACGGTGGCGGCATCTTCGAGACCCTGGAAATCGGACAGGAATCCCTGCGCCCTGCCTTCGAGCGGGCTTTTGGAACGCCGCAGGAGGTGGGCATCGGCCAGCTGTGCGAGGCCTACGGCGCAGACTACCGTGAGGCGAACTCGGCGCAGGAGCTGCTCGACCTGCTCGCGGAGCTCAAGGAAACTTCGACGGGGATTACCGTTGTGGACGCCCACACGACGCGCGGCACGCGCCGGGCGCTTCATGGCGAGCTCGCCGCGAAGACCAGTGTCTAGGAGGCGCGTACGGCAGGTGCTGCTCGCGGTCTACGCGGTGGCACTCCTGGGAGCCTTTGCCATGGTCGCAGGCCCCTTCATGAATGACCGCTCCATTGCGGTGGAGCCGGGCCGAGCGCTGGCGACGGTGACGAACGTGGGCTGGCTGCGCACCTCGGTCGACTTCCAGGACTCGCAGGGTCTTTACCATTCGCCGCCGACGGGACTCATCTATCCCACGGGCCTGGGCGAGGGCCAAAAGGTCTGGGTGACGTATAAGCTGTCGAATCCGGACCTGGTCAAGGTGGAAGGGCGCGAATGGACGCTGTCTATCATCCCGGCGCTCTCCGTCGCCGTGGTAGCGAGCCTCATTTTTGGGCTAGCCTGGCGGGGAACGAGCCTGAAAAAGAATTAATGTTGAGTTCACCCACTGGTTTCTTCGACGTGTAAAGGTATAACACATGCGTGTCGCCATTGTTGCTGAATCTTTCTTGCCCAACGTCAACGGAGTAACCAACTCTGTGCTGCGCGTCCTGGAGCACCTGCATGCGGAGGGACACGAGGCCATCGTTGTGGCGCCGGGCGCGCGCGAGGGTCAGGAAGAAATCCCGGATTACCTGGGCTTTCCCATCCATCGCGTGCCCACGGTGAAGGTTCCGCTCGTAGATTCCCTGCCGGTGGGCGTGCCCACCTCCGCCGTGGATGGCGCCATTCGTGACTTTCAGCCGGACATCATTCACCTGGCCAGCCCGTTCGTGCTCGGCGCGGCCGGCGCCTTCGTCGCGCGTCAGCAGCGCATCCCGGCCGTGGCGCTCTACCAAACGGACGTGGCCGGCTTCGCCACGAAGTACCACGCCTCCGCACTGGCCCACGGCGTGTGGGAGTGGCTGCGCACCATCCACAATTCCTGCCAGATGACGCTTGCGCCGTCCTCGCCCACCATCGCGGACCTGGAAGAACATAACATCAAGAACGTGCGCCACTGGGGCCGCGGCGTGGACGCGGTGCGTTTCCATCCCTTCAAGCGCTCGGAAGAACTGCGCCGCCAGTGGGATCCCACGGGCTCGAAGAAGATTGTGGGCTTCGTTGGTCGCCTCGCCGCGGAGAAGGGCGTGCACCGCTTGGCCGGGCTCGATGAGCGTTCCGATATTCAGGTCGTCATCGTCGGCGATGGTCCCGAGCGCCCGCTCCTCGAGGCCCAGCTGCCGCACGCGATCTTCCTCGGCGCACTCGGCGGCGAGGAGCTCGCGCATGCGTACGCCTCGCTCGATATCTTCGTTCATGCTGGCGAGTTCGAGACCTTCTGTCAGGCCATCCAGGAGGCGCAGGCCTCGGGCGTGCCCACCATCGGCCCGCGCGCTGGCGGCCCTATTGATTTGATTGAGGAAGGCTACAACGGCCTGCTCCTCGACGTCGACACCTTCGTCGAGGATCTGCCCGGCGCCGTGGACGCGCTGCTTAACCCGGAGATCCACGCGGAACTGCGCGAGAACGCCCGCGCCTCCATTGCGAATAAGACGTGGGACGCGCTGTGCCGCCAGCTCCTGGACTCCTACGAGGAAGTCCTTGAGGACACGCGCCGCGTGCCGCTGACCATCATCGGCCAGCGCCCGGAGCTGCCGCGCTGGGCCGCCCGCGCTCTGGGCGCGCGCGTGGCATAGACTGGTTTTCCGTGGCGAAATTTAACCTCAAGGCAGATCTCGACAAAGACCCCGCAGACGTGGCGAAGATGTTCGATGGCGTGGGCAAGAACTACGACATCACCAACACCGTCCTCTCCTTCGGACAGGACCGCCTGTGGCGTAAGCGCACGCGTGAGCGTCTCGGCCTGCAGCCAGGGGAGAAGGTCCTCGATCTTGCCGCTGGCACCGCTGTGTCTACGGTGGAGCTGGCCAAGTCTGGCGCCTGGTGTGTGGCCTGCGATTTCTCGCGCGGCATGCTCGCGGCGGGCAAGGACCGTAACGTGCCCAAGGTCGCGGGCGACGGCATGCAGCTGCCCTTCGCGGACAACACGTTTGACGCCGTGACCATCTCTTATGGACTGCGCAATATTCACGACTTCGAGCTCGGCCTGCGTGAGATGGCTCGCGTAACCAAGCCCGGTGGCCGCCTGGCCGTGGCGGAGTTCTCCAAGCCCGTCATTCCGGTCTTTGGCACGGTGTACAAGGAATACCTTATGCGCCTGCTCCCGCCGGTCGCGCGCCTCGTGTCCTCGAATCCGGACGCGTACGTCTACCTCGCCGAGTCGATCCGCGCTTGGCCGGAACAGAAGGAACTCGCCGCTGCCATTAACCGCAACGGTTGGACGGGTGCCAATTGGCAGAACCTCACCGGCGGCATCGTGGCGTTGCACAGCGCGGTCAAACCGGCGTAGTTCCGGCAGTTCACGACAACGAAGCCCTCAGATCCACGCGGATCTGAGGGCTTGTTTGATGTGAAATCCCTTAAGACCACAGTGGGGTGTCACGGCGCGCCCACGCCACGCCGTGACCCGCCAGTTTCCAGGCGCGCGCGATGAGATCGCGGTCCTCGTCCGTGATGAGGTTGCCCATGAGCCGCGCCGCAGCGGGCATGAGCATGCGGCCCACGGGTCCGCGCAGGGCGACAGGGCCCGCGACGGGGAGGAACTGCGGGTACGTGAGCAGCCGTGCGGCGGTGCGGGCGAGCACGAAAGCCTCGCCGTAGGCAGCGCGCAGGCGGTCCGGCCACACGAGCGTGAAGTCCTTTCCTCCCAAAAGGGAGACGGCCATGGCGGCGGTCTCCAGCCCGTAGTCGATGCCCTCGCCGTTGAGTGGGTTGACGCACGCGGCGGCGTCGCCGATGAGCATCCAGTTCGCACCCGCGACGGTGCTTACGGCACCGCCCATGGGCAACGCTGCCGATGCCACCTTTTCTACCGGTCCCAGACCCCACTCGGCGCGCTGTTGCGCGGCGTAGGTCTCCAGGAGCTTCTTGGTGTTGATCTTCGCGGGGCGGGACTTTGTGGACAGCGCGCCTAAGCCGATATTGACTTGGCCGAGCTCCGCGCCCAGCGGGAAGATCCAGCCGTAGCCGGGCTGGACTACGCCGTCGGCGTCCTTGAGCTCGACGTGCGAGTGCATCCAGCCCTCGCTGGCGTGAGGGGAAGAGGAATACGAGCGCGCCGCGATGCCGTACACCTCGTCTTTGTGCCACGTGCGGCCGAGCTGCTTGCCGAAGGTGGAGCGCACGCCGTCGGCGACGATGATCCAGCGGGCTTTCATGGTGTCCGTGGCGCCCGACCCATCAACGACAGAAAAACTGACGATCCGGTTTCCGGCCAGCTCAGGCGCGGTGGCCGTGCCGTGGAGCAGTGTTGCTCCGGCGGCGACGGCCTCACGTACGAGGAGCGCGTCGAACTCGTGACGGGGAAGCGCAGTGCCCTCGTTCGTCGGGTACGTGTCGGGCCAGGGCGCCGTGACGGAGCCGCCGTAGCCGTGGAGCTTGAGGCCGTGGTTGCGGTAGCTCGGGTTGACCTTGATGCCGAGGAGATCCAGTTGATGCATAGCGCGCGGGGTAAGTCCATCGCCGCAGGTCTTATCGCGGGGGAATTCGGCGGAATCGAGGAGCGCCACCGAGTGTCCGGCGCGAGCGGCGTGGATGGCGGCCGCCGCGCCAGCAGGACCGGAGCCGACGATTGCTACATCAAAAAGCTGGGACATGGAACCCATTGTGGCAGAGCGGGCACCTCAACTATGTCTAACCCCTGCGAGTGGACTAGGTTAGTAGGAGATTATTGACGTCAACGACTGCCACAAAAGGACCATTACAGATATGAGCAACGGCGACAACACCGTGGACCTGGGTGACCCGCAGCTTACCGCGCGTGTGGCCGAAGGCGTCGCTGCTGTGGAAGCTCGCCTGTATAAGGAGATCGACCGCGGCGAGAGCTTTGTGAGCGAGAAAGCTCTGCATCTTACCGCCGCTGGCGGCAAGCGTTTCCGTCCCATGATGGCGCTGCTGGCTTCCGAGTATGGCGAGCGTCCGGGGTGCCCGGACGTCATTACTGCGGCGACCTCGGTGGAGATGGTCCACGTGGCAACGCTCTATCACGACGATGTCATGGACGAGGCTGACCGCCGCCGTGGCGTGCAGTCCGCGAACTCCCGGTGGTCGAATTCCGTGGCTATCCTCGCTGGCGACGCGCTGCTCGCGCACGCCTCGCGCCTCATGTCGCAGCTCGACACCCACACGGTGGCGCACTTCGCGGATACCTTCGAGGAACTCGTCACCGGCCAGATGCGTGAGACCATCGGCGCGGGCGAGGCCAATGCCATCGAGCACTACACGGCCGTCATCCGTGAGAAGACCGCCGTTCTTATCGCCTCGGCGGCCTACCTTGGCGCCTACCACTCGGGTGCCACTCTGGAGCATGCCACCGCGCTGCACAAGATCGGCTCGCTCGTGGGCATGATTTTCCAGATCGTCGACGACATCATTGACATCTTCTCCGATCCGAAGGACTCCGGTAAGACCCCGGGCACGGACCTGCGCGAGGGCGTGTTCACCCTGCCGGTGCTCTACGCGCTCGAGGAAGACACCCCGGTGGGTGAGGAGTTGCGTGGTCTGCTTACGGGTCCGCTGACTTCCGATGCCGCCGTGGACCGCGCCCTGGAGCTCCTCCATGCCTCCACAGGACGCCAGCAGGCGCTCGACGCCGTGCAGGGTTACCTCGACGAGGTGGAGCACGAGCTCGACTCGCTGCCGCAGAATTCCGCGACCGCAGCGCTGCGCCAGCTGGCGGAGTACACCGTCAAGCGCGTGGGCTAGGTTGCTGAAAGCGCAGCGGAGACGCATTGAAATGGCAGATACCCTGCCGATTTGGCGAACGTCCCAGCACTTAGTAAAGTTATCTCTCGCACCGCAAGGTGCACGCCAGGTTGCCCGAGCGGCCAAAGGGAGCGGACTGTAAATCCGCCGGCATTGCCTTCAGAAGTTCGAATCTTCTACCTGGCACAGACAAACCCCGCGCTTTCCATCAGGAAGGCGCGGGGTTTCTGCGTGTTCGCTCACGCCGCGACGATGACGAGAACAAGTATGAACGCCGTTGGGGCAAGCAACGCGGCGAGCAGCCACCATGCTTTCTTCTGGGCAAAATTGAGTGAGGACGAACCGTTGGGGTGGGACACCATCGCGTGCGGCTCGGCGGGGTCGTAGTAGAGCATTCCCCACTTCATCTTCCCAGTCATCTGCGCGGTGGGGTAATCGGCATCGAGACGATCGTTGATGGACTTGATATCCCAGAGCAACCATCCGCATAGCGCTACGATCGTGAAGAGCAAGGCTGGCATGCTGAAAGGAGCGCTGCCAATGCCGAAGAGTCCAGCCATGATGGCGGATGTGCATACGGCGGCGAGAGCGAACATCCAGCGCGCTATCACCGGTAAAAGGAGCGCGGTCTGGGTGCGCGTGCGGGCGAGATCGACCGGGTCAGGTTTCGGGTAGGAGTCTTCTGCGGACTGTGCAGCTTGCTGTGTGAGCGCGAGGGCACCTGCGGAGACCACGGTGAGGATGGCGGGCACGAGAACCGCCATGCCTACGGCGTTGCGATAGGTCTTGGCCATCCACGCATCCGGTTCGCCCCTCCCGTTGAAGTGCTGGGGGAGCGGGTCAGGCAGCGCATCCCAGCCTAGGACGATGGCTAGCCCGGCGGCGAGGGCGAAGGCGGCTGTCGCGAGCACCCACGCCCAGGCTGTACGGTGTGAATTCATATTTCCTCCGGGAATGCGACGTCGACGGTGTGGGGTGAGAGCGGGCTGACGAGGGCGGAAACCTGTGGCGTCGAAGCTCAGTCTAATGGGGCATGACTACTTCAACGACAACACATAATGACACCGTATTGACGATCACCTGGGACAGAGTCATACTTTTGTATGACTATGACGACTATCCGCGTTGATACCGAACTCCGTGATGAGCTCAACGCTTTAGTGCTTAGCCGAGGCCCGGCAATGGATTTCGGAGTTGACGAGCGACCTAGACGCATAAAATCCCCGGCGAGAGCCGGGGATTTTATGCGAGGACGTTAGATGCCGAAGTACTCGCGCAGATCTGCGGCGATGGCGTCGAGGCGCTCGCGGTCGGGGGACTCGAGGTAGCACTTGAGCTTGGGCTCGGTGCCGGACGGGCGGACGATGACACGGTCATCGTTCTCCGTGAAGAACTTCGAACCCTGGGCGAACTTCTCGACCTTGGCGATGGGGGAGCCGGCCAGCTCGGTGGGCGGGGTCGTGGAAACCTTCTCCATCGCGGTGGAGATGATGCTGAGATCCTCGACGCGGAAGGTGAGCGGCTGCGTGTAGAGTGCCCCCACGGTCTCGTGAATCTCGGCGAGACGGTCGAGCAACGTGATGCCGGCGGTCTTGCATTCGGCGGCGAGGCTGGCGAGCACGACAGAAGTCGCTATGCCGTCCTTGTCGCGCACGGCCTGCGGGTCGGGGCAGAACCCGATGGCTTCCTCGTAACCGAACGCGAGGCTCGGCGTGCGGGCGATCCACTTGAAGCCCGTGAGAGTTTCCTCGTGGTGGATGCCGTAATGCGCGGCGACACGGCCAAGCAGGCGGGACGACACGAGCGAGTTGGCGAACGAGGCGCCTTCGGGGACGCCGCGGCGGGCGAGGTAATCGCCCAGGAGGGCGCCAGTCTCGTCGCCGGTGAGCTGCCGCCAGCCGCCCTCGGCGGCGGCGTCGGGAACCGCAGCCGCGCAGCGGTCAGCGTCCGGGTCGTAGGCGATGAGGATGTCGGCACCGATCTTCTTCGCGTGTGCCTTGCCCAAGTCGAGGGCGCCGGGCTCCTCGGGGTTCGGGAAGGAGACCGTCGGGAAGTCTGGGTCCGGCTCGGCCTGCTCGGGCACGAGGGAGACAGTGAATCCGCACCGGGTGAGCAGCGCCTCGCCGAGGGTCGCGCCGACGCCGTGCATGGCGGTGAGTGCGATGGTGACATCCGTGTTGGGGCCGACGAGCATGGCGGCACGAGCGAGGTATTCAGCGCGCGTGTCGACGTGCTCGATGCGGGCGTCGTCGCGGGCGACCTCGTCCGCACAGGGCGCCGCGGCGATGGCGGCGGCGATCTCCGTGTCGGCGGGGGAGACGAGCTGGACGCCCTCCGCGTCACCGGTGGCGACGCGGCCACCAAGGTAGACCTTGTAGCCGTTATCCGCTGGCGGGTTGTGCGAGGCGGTGACCATGATGCCGGCGTCGGCGCCGAGCGCCTTGACCGTAAAGGCTGTGAGCGGCGTCGGGTTCTTCGCGGGGAGGACGAGGGCTTGGCCGCCCGCGGCGGAGATGACCTCGGCGGCGTCCTGCTGGAACTGTGCGGAGCCGTGGCGAGCATCGCAGCCGATGACGACCTTAGGAGTGTCGACCTGGTTCTTGAGCCACGTCACGAGGCCGTGGGTCGTGCGGATGACGACGGCGCGGTTCATGCGGGACTCGCCCGCGCCCACGGCGGCGCGCAGGCCGGCGGTGCCGAAGGCGAGGGGACCGGCAAAGGCGGCGGCGAGAGCCTCAGCGTCTTCGGCAGCGATCCACGCGTTGATCTGGTCGCGGGTTTCCGGGTCCGGGTCGTGCTCGGCCCAGGTGCAGGCGGTGGTGAGAAGCTCTTCGGAGATGGGCATTTTATGCCTCCTGTGCGTCCTGTGCTGCGAATTCTGTGAGGATCTTCTTCGACGCGGACAGGCCCAGGCGGGTGGCACCGGCGTTGACCATGGCGAGGGCATCGGCAGCCGTGCGGATACCACCGGAAGCCTTAATACCCAGGCGGCCGCCCACGGTGGCCTGCATGATCTCGATGGCGTGAACGCTGGCACCACCGGCCGGGTGGAAGCCGGTGGAGGTCTTCACGAAGTCGGCCCCTGCGGCCTCGGCGGCGCGGCAAGCGCCCTCAATGGCGGCATCGGAAAGCGCGGCGGTTTCGAGGATGACCTTGAGGACCTTACCGGGGATGGCGTCGCGC
Organism: Corynebacterium sp. HMSC072G08; assembly: GCF_001809185.1. Classification (NCBI taxonomy): domain Bacteria; kingdom Bacillati; phylum Actinomycetota; class Actinomycetes; order Mycobacteriales; family Corynebacteriaceae; genus Corynebacterium; species Corynebacterium sp. HMSC072G08. The sequence goes on along the minus strand of NZ_KV796449.1, from coordinate 9,515 downwards.
ACGGCCTGGATATCGGCCTGCAGCTCGTCGAAGCGGCCCTCGACGGCGAGCGGAATGTTGATGACCATGTCGACTTCCTCGGCGCCGTCCTGGACGGCGCGGGCAGCCTCGGCGGCCTTGATCTCGGACTTCACGGCGCCGGACGGGAAGCCGACGACGGTGGCGACGTGGAGGCCCTCGGGGACCTCAACGGGCAGCTGGGAGGGCGAGATGCACACGGAGTAGGTGCCGAGCTCGGCGGCCTCCTTGATGAGGTCCTTGACCTGGTCCGCGGTGGCCTCGGGCTTGAGGAGGGTGTGGTCGATGAGCTGTGCAATCTGGTTAGACATGGAGGGACTCCTTAGATTCGTTTTTAGCCATAGCCTGGTCGCTGAGGACGTAGATGATGGCGCCGAGGGCGGCGACGGCAGAGAGCACCCACAGCGCGGTGGTGTAGCCCTCGGTCGCATCGAGCAGCTTCGCGGTGTACGCGATGCCCAGCGGGATGGCGATGTTGATGGTGAGGTTGTAGAAACCGATGGCGATGCCGGACTTCTGCGCGGTGATGTTGCGCAAAGCCGTGTTGACCAGCGGCGCGTACTGCAGCGCGAAGCCGGAGGCGAACGCGATGGTGGTAACGACGAGGACCGCGATATGGGCGTGGGCGAAAAGAGCATTGATGATGAGCGAGCCGATGATCATGGCCATGCCGGTGTACACCGTGGCGCGCGAGGATATGACGTGGCCGATCTTGCCGGAGAAGATGCCCACGAGGATGGCGCACACGTAGCCCGGGATCATGAGCAGGCTGGCTTCGTCAATGCTCAGACCGTGGTAATCCTGGGCCGCGTAGGGCAGCAGGAAGATGTAACCCATCTGCGTGGAGTAGACGAAGAAGACCATGACGATGGTCCAGATGTAGCGGCCGTTGGTGAAGAACTCCGTGGTTACGACCGGGTAGTGTGCGTGGCGGATGTGGACGGCAAAGAGGACGACGCCCAGCACGGTGGGGATGAGCCACAGGGGCTTGAACGCCTGGGTGAACATGATGAGCGAGGTCGCGAACAGCGCGATGTAGAACAGGCCGAGGGCATCGAGGTGGCCCTCCACGGCCTCGTCCTCCGGAACCATCTTGATGATCGGCGGGATGGTGAGCAGGAGGACGAGCGGGATGAGGAACATCGCGGTCCACGAGATATACGTGGACACGAAGCCGGAGGTCAGCGCGCCGATGAGCAGGCCGGCCTGGAAAGCGGCGGTGGAGAAACCGAGGTAGGTCTTCTGGTCGTCTTCGCTCAGGTGCTTGGTGACGTAGATGACGTAGAGAGTCTCCGCCGCGGCGAGGCCGGTGGTCTGGATGAGGCGGCCGGCAAGGACCATGGGCCACGAGCCGGAGAAGATAAAGCCGATGGCCGAGCCCACGGCGATGAGGATGACGCCGGTGAGCATGAGCTTGCGGATGGAGATGGAGTCCGCGAGCGCCGAGTAGACGACGGCGCCGATGCCGATGATGACGCCGGCGAGCGAGGCCTGGAGGCTCGCGGTGTTATCGGAGATGCCCAGGCCCGCAGCCATGGGCATGGTCATCGTCTTAAAGCCGTTGTCAATGACGAGCGAGAAGACGAAGACAAAGAGCAGGATGGGGACGGCGGCCTTGGGATTGACCCGAGTGCCGTCCGGGGTGGTTTGCACGTTGGACATGGTTTTCCCTTGAAGGCGGAAGGCTAGGAGAGGGCTGCGAGCGGGAGGGCGAGCTTCATCATCGTGTGGAAGGCCGTCTGGCGCTCCTCGGCGGACAGGTGCGTGTCGGAGACGAGGTTGTCCGAGACGGTGAAGAGGCCGAGGGCGTCGACGCCGGCTTCGGCGGCGGTGGCGTAGAGGGCGGCGGATTCCATCTCGACGCCGAGGACACCCATGGCGGCCCAGCGGGCGTTGACGGAGTCGTCAAAGTTGTAGAAAATGTCGGAGCTCAAGATGTTGCCCACGTGGATGCGGGCGTCCTGGCGCTCGGCCTCATCGACGAGGCCCTTGAGCAGGCGCCACGAGGCGGTGGGCGCCCAGGTGCCGGGCAGGTTGTACTGCGACAGGAAGTTGGAATCGGTGGAGGCGGAGGCGGCGACGATGACGTCGTGGAGGTCGATGTTTTCCTGCATGGCGCCGATGGAACCGACGCGGACGAGGTTCTTCACGCCGAAAGTGTGGATGAGTTCCCAGGAGTAAATGCCGATGGAGGGCATGCCCATGCCGGTGCCCATGACGGAGACCGGCGTGCCCTGGTAGGTGCCGGTAAAGCCCAGGATGTTGCGGACCTCGTTGAACTGGACGACGTCTTCGAGGAAGGTGTCTGCGATGAACTTGGCACGGAGGGGATCGCCGGGCAGCAGAATGGTGTCTGCGATGTCGACGCCCTTGGGGTTGATGTGCGGGGTGGAAAGACCTTCGGTGCTGTGCAAAGCGGCCATGATGTGTGTCTCCTTGAGTCGATCACGCGGGGTGAAGTAGAAGTACTGTCACCCTCAAGCCTAGACCGTGGAGAACGAATGTCAATAGCTAAATTGACAGTTGTGCAGCGTGTGCGTCACAGGTCGAGCACCCGTTGCGCCGTCTGATGATCGATGACGAGGTGGGTGGCCAGTCCCATCTCCAAGGCAACGCGGATGGCCTGGGCTTTTTCGGCGCCGCCGGCCACGAGTACGCGGGTGGGCCGGCCCTTGAGATCGGCGAGCGTGATGCCCACGGTGCGTGCGTCGACGTCAGACGCCGCGATGTTCCCGGTGCGCGTGAAGAAGCGCGAGCACACGTCGCCCACGGCGTGGTCCAAGATCTCCTGCGTCTCCGCGGCGGAGAGATAGCCCAGGTTGAGCGCGAGCGACTCGGGGGCGATGGCGCCGGCGGTAAAGACGGCAAGGTCCACGCTGCGGCCCAGCTCGAGGACGCTCGCGATGTGACGGTCGCGCGTCACCCAGTCCTTGGCTTCTGCGGAGTCGAAGATCACGGGCAGCGGGAGGAGCTCCGTCGTTGCGTTGAAGGCGCGGGCGAAAGCGCGCATGGTCTCCATGTCGCGTGTCGAACGTTCCGAGTGGGAGTGCCCGCCCTTGAGCTGCACCACGCGCACGCCCTGGAGGGGTAGCTGGCGCAAATGCTCCGAGACGGCGCACATCGTCGTGCCCCAGGACAGGCCCACCGTCATGCCGTCGTGGACGAGTTCCTCGAGGAGCGTGGCGCCGGCGCTGCCCAGGTCCGTGAGGAGGGTGCCGCCGGCTGGGGTGGTGACCACGCGGGCATCGGCAAGCTTAAAGCGCGCGGTGAGCTGGGCGACGAGTTCGTCAGAACGCTCGCGGGGATCGTGGATGGTGATGGTGACAAAGCCGCGCTCGAGCGCGTGGCCCAACAGTTTGGAGACGGTGGGGCGGGACAAGCCCAGGCGTGCGGCAACCTCGGCCTGGGAGAGGCCGGAACCGTAATAGAGCTTCGCCGCGTCGATTGATTGCCGGTCTTTGTCATCCAACATAAATCCATTCAAGCACACCGCATACAGGCGGCTAAAAACCGATATTTTCCGTCCTGTACAGCGGATTTGTGTAACGAGAAGAAAGTGGGTTACTCTTTCTAAGTCCGCAACGGAGAGCACGCGAAATATCGCACAGCTTCAACGGCGAGGATGTGCCCCCTTAGCTCAGTCGGCAGAGCGTTTCCATGGTAAGGAAAAGGTCGACAGTTCGATTCTGTCAGGGGGCTCCATTCATGTCTAGGGTTCATCCGGGCCCAGGGCGTGGAGTTCTAAGTGAATATGGCGGTGTAGCTCAGTGGTAGAGCAAGCGACTCATAATCGCTGTGTCGCGAGTTCAATTCTCGCCATCGCTACAGGTTTCTTTCCCCGCACGCGGGGGCAGGGGCCATGGGCTCTGCTAGAGTCAACTTCTACAAGCCCAGAGGGGCGTGGCGCAATTGGTAGCGCAACGGTCTCCAAAACCGTAGGTTGCAGGTTCGAGTCCTGTCGCCCCTGCAGAACGCAAAGAACCCGGCCACGCGCCGGGTTCTTTGCTTTTTATTGACCGCGCGGGAATTATTCACGCTCCTATCAGCTTTGCTAGAGTTGACAAAGTTATAGGTTTTCAATCCAGGAGGACATCTCACCCATGAGTGATGAGCAGCAGCCGCAGTCCGGCGCAGCCCGCCCGACCGGCAAGCGCCAGCTCTCCGGCGCGGCGACGACCACGTCCTCTGCCGCTTATGAGAACAAGCGCGTGGAGCGCGCCGCGGCGGAGAAGGACGAAAAGCCGGGCGGCGGCGTCGCCGCGTTCCCAGGCGAAGTCGTTTCTGAGATGAAGAAAGTCGTGTGGCCCACGGCGAAGGAAATGGTGCAGTACACGCTCATTACCTTCCTCTTCCTCATCGTTCTCACGGCGCTTGTGTGGGGCGTGGATTCGCTCACCGGCCTGGGAGTTGAAGCAGTCCTTGCCCCTTAGGTAGACTGCTTGCATAGTGACTTCATCATCCCGCTGTCCGGTCCGGACGGCGGGATTATTCATTACCCTGGGCAGTACACGCCCGCACGCAGAGGAGAGACTCACCCCATGAGCGAAGAGAACACCACCGACAACACTGCTGAAACCACTACGGAGAGCACGAGCTTCGAAGACGATCTGCAGGCCGCCCAGGCCCAGACCGCCCAGGCCCAGGCCGCCGCTGAGGCAGAAGCTGCCGAGGCCGCTGAAGCTGCAGAGTCCGCAGACGCCGAGGCGCCCGCTGAGGCTGCCGATGCCCCCGCTACCGCCGAGGAGGCAGCCGCAGCCGTCGGCGCCGAGGCTGCCGCTGAGGACGACAGCGAGTACAAGACGCGCCTGCGTGCGTTCACCCGCGAGCTGAAAAAGCAGCCGGGCCAGTGGTACATCATCCAGTGCTACTCGGGTTACGAGAACAAGGTGAAGACCAACCTCGACATGCGTGCCCAGACCCTTGAGGTCGAGGACTCCCTCTACGAGGTTGTCGTTCCTATCGAGCAGCGCATGGAGCTCAAGGACGGCAAGAAGAAGATCGTCAAGCACAAGCTGCTGCCGGGTTACGTCCTCGTCCGCATGGATATCAACGACGCTGTTTGGTCCGTCGTTCGCGACACCCCGGGTGTCACCTCTTTCGTGGGCAACGAGGGCAACGCCACCCCGGTCAAGCCGCGCGACGTAGCCAAGTTCCTCATGCCGCAGGTCGCTCCGACTACGACCGGCGAGGCCGCTGCCGCCACCGCCGACGGCGAGCAGGTCATCGCCATGCCGGAGGAGAAGGCTGCGCCGAAGCTCAACCACGACTTCCAGGTGGGCGAGGCCGTCACCATCCTGGCTGGTCCACTGGCTTCGGTTTCCGCGACTATCTCCGAGATCGACCCGGAGACCGGCAAGATGCAGGGCCTCGTGTCCATCTTCGGTCGCGAGACCCCGGTCGAGCTCTCCCCGAACGAAATCGAGCGCATCTCCTAAGCGAGTCCGGAAGCGAGCTCTCGTTTGACTCTCGCCGCGTAAGCGGCGACCTGCGCAAACGCGATTTTGTCCCAGGCGCACGGTGTTCTAAAATGGAACACCGTGCGCTTTTTGCGCGCGTAGTAAATCGTTTATCCCCGGTGGCCTGCGAAAGCAGGCATCCGGACGGTGCCCGTTATTCATCGTGGCGGGTGCCGGTAACACAGGAATTGAGGTAATTCGATGGCTCCGAAGAAGAAGGTTACTGGCTTCATCAAGCTGCAGATCGAAGCTGGCGCCGCTAACCCGGCTCCGCCGGTCGGCCCGGCACTGGGTGCCCACGGCGTCAACATCATGGAATTCTGCAAGGCGTACAACGCTGCAACGGAATCCCAGCGCGGCAACGTGGTCCCGGTTGAGATTACCGTCTACGAGGATCGCTCCTTCGATTTCAAGCTGAAGACCCCGCCGGCAGCCAAGCTGCTGCTCAAGGCCGCAGGCGTGAAGAAGGGCTCCGGCACCCCGCACACCACCAAGGTTGCTTCTGTGACCTGGGATCAGTGCAAGGAGATCGGCCAGACCAAGTTCGAGGACCTCAACGCTCGCGACATCGAGAACGCTGCCCGCATCATCGCCGGTACCGCCCGCTCCATGGGTATTACCGTCGAGGGTGCTCCGGCCGACATGCCGCAGTAAAAACCTCCAACAACTTCATGTGGCAGGGCCAGCTTTCGGCCCGCACAGACCACAACAATCCACGAAAAGGAATTGCTTAAATGAGCACCAACTCTAAGGCTTACAAGGCTGCGGCCGAACTGGTCGACAAGTCCCGCCTGTACTCCCCGCTCGAGGCCGCGAAGCTGGCCAAGGAGACCTCCTCCAAGAACTACGACGCCACCGTTGACGTCGTCTTCCGCCTCGGCGTTGACCCGCGCAAGGCTGACCAGCTCGTTCGCGGCACCGTCTCCCTGCCGAACGGCACCGGTAAGGACGTCCGCGTGGCCGTCTTTGCCGAGGGCCCGAAGGCTGATGAGGCCAAGGCTGCTGGCGCCGACATCGTCGGTACCGCCGAGCTGATCGAGGCCATCAACGAGGGCCACATCGACTTCGATGTCGCCATCGCTACCCCGGACCAGATGGCCAAGGTGGGCCGCGTGGCCCGCGTCCTCGGCCCGCGTGGTCTCATGCCGAACCCGAAGACCGGCACCGTTACCGCTGACGTCACCAAGGCTGTTGCCGACGTCAAGGGCGGCAAGATCTCCTTCCGTGTGGAGAAGGCTTCCAACCTGCACGCCATCATCGGCAAGGCATCCTTCGACGCCGAGAAGCTGGCTGAGAACTACGGCGCTCTCTACGACGAGATCCTGCGTCTGAAGCCGTCCTCCTCCAAGGGCATCTACGTCAAGAAGGTCACCATGACCACGACCTCCGGCCCGGGCATCCCGGTCGACGCGTCCGTCACCAAGGATTACACCGCTTAATTTCTAAGCGCACTTCTTTTAAGCGCCCAGTCACCTCACGGTGGCTGGGCGTTTGTGTATGAGCTTGCCGATGCCCCCGCTAGCCGAAGGCCCGCAACCATGCCATGCAGTCAGGACCTCAAGTGCTTATCGATGACTAGAGGGAAGGCCCAAACTGGTATTCTAAAATTCTCTTGGACCAATGGAGTAAATCTGGGAGCGCGAGTCGGATTTGGATGGCGTCTTACGTATCATTTCTTTCTCGCTCAATTTTGCAATTCTCGGATTGATTTGCCCTCGAGTTAGGCCTGTTTCGCGCTCCAGCTCTTTGCGCGTGAGCCCGTGCTGCGCGGCACGTAACGCTGTCAAGATGCGCTTGTCTTTCTCGGCTGCAGACAGGTATGTGCTGCGCTTGGCATGGTCGTCGGCGGAAGCTGCGGCAGCCTGAGCGGCACCGGAAGCCACGGTTTCGATTAGGGCTTCGTCATTGTCGGATGGGGCCCTGTAGGTGGTGCCACGGCCAGAGCCGGCGGCATCGGCAAGCCCGTATTTCACCAATTGCTGAAGCTCGGCGCGGGCATTAACGGAGTCCATGGGGAAGGCGCTTCGATAGCTGCTATTGGTGATCTCCTCGCCGTGACGCATAGCGATGAGAGCGTGCTTTTGAGCGACGGATAGGGTGTCTGAGCCGGGGAGCTGCCCAAGCCAACGAAGGTCGGTATCGCTGAGAAGTGACGAAGAGGTGAGAATAGCGGTGAACTTAGTAATCTGATCGTCGAAGTGCGGGGCGGGGAGGAAAGCCTCTGCAAGGGCGGCACGAGCTGCAGGAATGCCAGTAGCTTGAGCCTCGATAACGCGGTATCCATTGTCGGTTGTGAGGGCGGCGCACATGGAATAGAGGATCGCGTTACGGGCGCGAGGGGAGGTGTAGCCGAGCTGATTTTTGGTGATGCCCCACAATCCGCCGGGGCTTTCCACAATGAGCTTGGTGGGCTGCTTGATGAGCTGCGTATACATGCCGTAACTTGCAGCGGAAAGATCGCGGTGAACCAGGGCATTGGCGATGATCTCGCGAATGGCGATCGGAGGGAGCTCAGGTACATCGATCCCGTTGCCATCGCGGAAGGTTACTCCGACGCGTAGCTGCGCAGAGACCCATTCCCTTGCCGAGTCAAGGAGGTCCGGTACGGGACCCGTGAATTCGCGACGATCGGTGAGCCGTTGAGCAGTGTCGACCTGGGGATTGATGGCGCGAGCTTTGACCACGAGGTTGGGTAGGAACTGCTGCGGCTGCTCGCCGAAGGCGTAAAGGGCTGCAGTCGTGACGAAACCAGTGTCCGGGTCAATAACGTTGGTGCGGATGTGGAGCGTGCGTTCGTCGAGGTCACGCAGCCGGCGAGAGTCACGCTTTTTCGCGCTGAGGTATTGCTGGAGCAGGTCGTCTACCAAGTCGTGTTGAACCGTGGCCCCCTCGACTGGTGTGCGATCCGCGTGTGGTTGCTGCCGCTCACCGACCAAGAAAAGCTCTTCTTGAGGCGATAAGTCGTAGTCGCCGTCGCCGGAACGAATGTAGGCCTTGCCAAACTTACCGACGCGGAAGGGACGATGCTCTGAAGGCTGGGGAGGAACAATCGCAGCAACGACGGGTTTCCCCTCCACGATGGTCACCTCAACTGCACCGAGTTGCAAGGGCGGCGTGATTCGCTCGCGGGCCTTTGAAGCGATTGCGGACTGTGCGGCTTTCGGATCCCAGACTCCAGTGACATCAAAAGCGCCACCATTTTCAGCGACCCCGAGGATGAGTGTGCCGCCGTCTGGCATATTGGCGAAGGCGCAGAGAGTCTCGTCAATTGATTCGGGAATCTGGTGAGAGGCTTCTTTGGCCTCGACATTCCACGTATCATTTTGCGTATCGCGGAGGAGCGCAATGAGTTCTGGGACGTCGATGATGCTCATGGGGAGCAGTGTACCCAAGTTTGATCGGAAATCGTACTGAAATATGATTGAAATGTGACTGAAATATTGTGCTGAAAATTCAGTACGAATTCAGTACGGTTGTAAATCGAGTTGGATGGTGAAATGGCGTTCTTTTCGCCGGAAAAGACACCATAATGGTTGTAACCAAGCAGTATGAGATGCGGAACTAGTAGAGAGGAACTGGAGCGCCGTGGCGACGATGAGTGGTGGAACACCCCGATCCAGCAACTTCGGCTTTATCGGCGTGGTGTGGCCGAACCTGCTTAACGACTGCCGATTGGTTGAGTGAAATGCACTCACTAATCCGCGCGGTTCCGTGTTCCAAGCGCGCTTCGTGCTCGAATCTGTGGTGGGGCACGTGGCTACGGGGTCAAGTCCATTGATGTGGTGGATTGCCACGTTGACGGCGCTGAGCAACTGCGTGATTTTCATGTCGATGAGTCGATAGGAGGCTTTTGCGCGGAATCGTGGGGATGGATGAACCGGCCGTGCGCGCTGAATGTTCTGCCGTGCCGGCAGATACCACGCTGAATTCTGTGCAGATTCAATTCGTGGATCTGCTGGTGGGTTACATTGCGCGCAATGGTGTTCTTGAGACAGCAGAGCTAACGCGGGGGCCTGACCCCTGGAAAGTAGACACGTCGGG
>NZ_KV796448.1:0-331 GCF_001809185.1 Corynebacterium sp. HMSC072G08 | reverse complement strand
AGGTCGCAGCGCAGCACACCACCCCACCCGAAACCAAAGACGAGGCCACCGTCGGCGTCTCCCAGGACGGGCGCAACCGACTGGTCATCCGCTCCACCGAAGCGTGGCTTATGGACTATATCCATGGGCTGCCCGGCGTGGAACCCGGCAACTACGATGGCCTCTACGAGGGCTTGAAGAAGCATGTAGAAAACCGCACGCAGCTCACCGCGCCGCGGCGGATGATCCACATCCTCGTCAACCTCCACGACCTGGAGATGATTCTGCGCGGCGACGGCGAGGACATCCTCGTGCGCGCCACAGACGGCACGTGGCGCACCGGCGCAGAACT
>NZ_KV796447.1:55175-76034 GCF_001809185.1 Corynebacterium sp. HMSC072G08 | reverse complement strand
GGGTGCGCACATGCGCACCCGCCCTTTCATTCGTGTTTAGCCGAAGATCTCCTGCGAGGCGATCTCCGCACCCTTCACCAGGGACTCGAGCTTCGCCCAGGCGATCTGCTCATGAATGCGTCCGCCCAGGCCACAGTCCGTCGAAGCGATGACATTCTCTGGGCCGACGAGCTCCGCGAACGTGTGGATGCGGTCGGCCACCAGACGCGGGTCCTCGATGAGGTTCGTCGAGTGCGAGACGACGCCCGGGATAATGACGGTGCCTTCCGGCAGCTCGCGCTTCTGCCACACGCGCCACTCCGCGCCGTGGCGGACGTTCGCCGCCTCGAAGGTGAGGCCGCCGACCTCGGCGCGCAGGATTTCGTCGACGATCTCCTCGAACGGGATGTCCGTGGAGTGCGGGCCGTGCCAGGAACCCCAGCAGATATGCAGGCGCACCTTCGACTTGTCGATGCCCTTAATCGCCGCGTTGATGGCGTCAATATTCTTCCGCACGTAGCCACGGAAGTCCTCGTAGGACGGCTCCGGGTTGACCTGGTCGAAGGCCTCCGCGAGGTCCGGGGCATCGATCTGGACCGTGTAGCCGGCGTCCGCGATGGCGCGGTATTCGTGCGCCATGACCTCCGCCGTCGCCGCGAGCAACTCGTCGTAGGACGGGTAGTACAGGTTGCGAATGCGCGCCGCCGAGCCCGGCGAGACCGCCGCGATGAATCCCTCAACGTCCTTTCCCGTCGACGCAATGGCCGCGCCCAGGTGCTTAACGTCCGCAGCGAGCGCCTCCTGCCCCACGTAGCTCAGCGGCCCGTCAATCGTGGGCAGCAGGAACTTCTTGCCGCCTCCCTCGATGCCCGACTTCGGGTCCTCGTACGCTTCCGCGAACACCGCGCGGTCGCGACGGTCCGGGAACGTCGTGAGCTCGATACTGCCCGGCTCGTGGCGCACGATCTTGCCGAACGCATCCGGCTCCTCCTCGCGCGTCGGCCGCAAGCCGCCCAAGCGGCTGAAGGAATAGGTCCACCACGAACCGTAATCGATGGTGTCGTGCGCGAGGTGGCCATACTCGCCCTCGTTGACGATGTCGATGCCCAGATCAACCTGGCGCTGCACGACCTCGTTGTCGGCCTGTTGCAGAATCTGGTCGAACTCCTCGTTGGAGATATCGCCGGCGAGACGGCGCTGGTTCGCCCCGTGGAGTGCTGCAGTGCGCGGCAGCGAGCCAACGTGCGTGGTACGGATCTTCTGGGTCATAAGCAATTCCTTTCTAGACTGTGCTGTCTATAGTAAACAGAACAAGCGTCCTTGTCGCGCATTCTGTTTACTTTTATTCACGATGGCGTTTCCCCAGTTCAACGCCAACTTTTCAAACAAAGATATCCCCTTTATGGCGGTTTAAGATTTAATTGTCATATCTTTCGGCGCGCACGCAAAAAGCCGCGGCCCGGAGACCGCGGCATCGGCAAGCGTGGCTTAGAAGAGTTCCTCCGTGGCAATCTGTGCACCCTCGACGAGGGACTCAAGTTTCGCCCAGGCAATCTGGTGGTGCAGGCGCCCACCCAGGCCGCAGTCGGTCGACGCCACGACGTTCTCCGGACCCACGACCTCCGCGAACTGGATAATCCGGTCCGCAACGAGGCGCGGGTGCTCCACCGCATTCGTCGAGTGCGAAATCACGCCCGGGTAGATGAGCGTGCCCTCCGGTAGCTGATGATCCTGCCACACGCGCCACTCGTGCGCATGGCGCGGCGAGGCACCCTCAAAGGAGAAGCCGCCGACCTTGGCCTCGAGAATCTCGTCAATGATATCCGCGAACGGGATGTCCGTAACGTGCGGGCCATGCCAGGAACCCCAGCAAATGTGCAGGCGGGTCTGCTCGCGCGGCAGGTCCTTAATCGCGTCATTGAGCACCGCAATGCGGTCGCGCACGAAGCCCTGGAAGTCCTTCACGGACGGCTCCGGATTGATCTGGTCCCAGGCCTCCGCGAGGTCCGGCGCGTCGAACTGGACGGTGAGGCCCGCGTCCGTAATCGCCCTGTACTCGTGCGAGAGCGCCTCACCACAGGCTTGCACGACCTCCAGGTCGGTCTTGTAGTACTTGTTGCCCAAGCGCGCGGCCGATCCCGGGGACAGGGCCGCCACAAAGCCTGCCGATGCCCCCGCCTTGCCCATCGCATCCTTCAGCAGCTTGACGTCGGCGTCAACTTCCTTCTGCCCGATGTAGGTAATCGGGCCCGTGAACTCCGGGTTGGCAACCTTTTTGCGGCCGGTGAAGATGCCGGACTCCGGGTCATTGTAGGCTTCGTTGAAGATGGCGCGGTCGCGGCGGTCAACGAAGGAAGTGAGCTTGATATTGCCAGGCTCGGAACGCTGAATGGCGTTGGCTTCCCAGCGGTCCTTGTCCGTCATGGTGAGGCCGCCCAGGCGGCTAAAGGAGTAGTTCCACCACGCGCCATAGTCCACGGCGCCGGAGGTGATGTGGCCGTACTCGCCTTCATTGATGATGTCGATGCCCAGATCGACCTGGCGCTGCACGACCTCCTCGACGGCGCGCTCGAGGATGGCGAAGAACTCGTCGTCCGTGATCTCGTCGGCGGAGCGCTTGAGATTCGCCTCCAGTAATTCCGGGGTACGCGGCAGCGAGCCGACGTGCGTGGTGCGAATCTTCTGGGACATGGAAGGTGCTCCTTATGTGAGGTGAACTAGACTGCGCTGTCTACCCTAACCCAAACCTCTTTGTCCGCCCGTTTTATATTCACACCGGGGCTATCCCAGAATGCCCGCGCCCATCGTCGCCTTGAGATCGCCCATGAGGTTGCCGGAACGCTCCACGCGCAGGTGCTCGCCGAGGACCATCATCGTAGACTCGTCGCCGTTGACGAGCGTCAAGTAGACGTCGGACTCGCCCTTGTTCTTGAGCAGGACGTTCTTCAGTCGCGCGATAGTGTCGAGCGTGCACTGCTCGGTGCGCATGGTCAGCCGCAGCGGCAGGCCAACGCCGCCGCCGGGGCCTAGGTCCGGCACACGGATATCGGAGCAGAACAGCGAGCGGCGGTCGTCGCGGATCTTCACGTTGACCTTGGCCAGAATGATGTTGTCTTCCACAATCTGCGGCGCGACGAGCGAGTAGACCTGGTTGAACACGAGGATGTCGACCTGCGCGCCGTTGTGGTCTTCGACCGTGACGATAGCCCACGGCGAGCCGTCCTTCTTCGAGTAGCGGCGGTCGACCGCTGAGATGATGCCGCCGATGACAAGCTCCTGGCCGTTGTGAACCTCATCCGCCAGGATCTTGGGCAGCGGCGTATCGGTTTGCTCCGCGAGCGCCTCTTCGAAGCCGTCGAGCGGGTGGCCCGAGACATACAGACCCAGCATTTCGCGCTCGAGCGCCAGCTCGTGCTTGCGGTCCCAGTGCTCGTCCGGAATGTCAATGGCAAACGCGCTCATCGTCTCTTCGCTTTCCGCGCCGAGTCCCGCAAAGAGATCGAACTGGCCCTTGTCCGCGGCTTTCTTCGTGGTCTGCACCGCGTCCACCGCGTCTTCGTGGATGAGCATGAGACCTTTGCGCGGATGCTCCATGTCATCGAAGGCCCCGGCCTTAATGAGCGACTCCGTCACACGCTTGGTACACGCCACGAGGTCGATCTTGTCCAGATAGTCCGAGAAGTTCTTGAAGTGTCCCTTCTCCTCGCGGGCCTTGACGATGGCCTCGACGACTTCAGCACCGACGTTGCGGATAGCGCCCATACCGAAGCGAATATCCTCGCCGACAGCCTGGAAGTCCGTGTGCGACTCGTTCACCGACGGCGGCAGCACCCGGATGCCCAGGTGGCGGCAGTCCGAGAGATAAATGGCCGACTTATCCTTCTTATCCGAGACCGACGTGAGCAGCGCCGCCATGTACTCCGGCGCAAAATAGGCCTTGAGGTACGCGGTCCAGAACGAGACCAGGCCGTAGCCTGCCGCGTGCGACTTGTTAAACGCGTAGGACGCGAACGGCTCGATGGTGCCCCACAGCGCGTCCATCGCGTCCTTGGAGTAGCCGTTAGCCTGCATGCCGGACCAGAACTTGTCGTACTGCTTGGCCAGCACCTCCGGCTTCTTCTTACCCATGGCTTTACGGAAGCCATCTGCCTCGCCGGCCGTGTAGTTCGCGACCTTCTGCGAGATACGCATGATCTGCTCCTGGTAGACGATCAGACCGTAGGTCTCGTCCAGGATCTCCTTGAGCGGCTCTTCCAGCTCCGGGTGAATCGGCGTAATGGGCTTGCGTCCGTTCTTGCGGTCCGCGTAGTCCCAGTGCGCGTTCACGCCCATCGGGCCCGGACGGTAAAGCGCCAGCGACGCCACGATGTCTTTAAAGCCCGTCGGCTTCATGCGCTTGAGCAGCTCCTGCATACCACCCGAGTCGAGCTGGAAGATGCCCAGCGTCTCACCGTGCGACAGCAGGTCGTAGACCTTTGAGACGTTCGGATCGTCCGCATGCAGCTCCTCGAGTTTCAAGTCAATGCCGCGGTTCTTCTTGATATTCGCCAGCGCGTCACCAATGACCGTGAGGTTGCGCAGGCCCAGGAAGTCCATCTTCAGCAGGCCAATGGCCTCACATGCCGGGTAATCCCAGCCCGTGATGTACGCGCCGTCCGAACGCTGCCACATGGGGATATGGTCCATGAGCGACACGGACGCCATAATGACGGCACACGCGTGGACGCCTGCCTGGCGCACCACGCCCTCGAGGCCGCGCGCGGTTTCGTAAATGCGCTTGACGTCCGGGTCCGTCTCGATCATCTGTCGGACCTCGGTCGCCTCCGAGTAGCGCGGGTGCTCCGGGTCCATGATGCCCGAGAGCGGAATATCCTTCGCCATGATCGCCGGCGGCAGCGCGCCGTTGATGCGGTCCGCCATCTGGAAGCCCGGCTGACCGTAGTTCACCTTCGCCGAGTCCTTGATGGCCTGCTTCGTCTTCACCGTACCGAAGGTGATGACCTGCGCGACCTTGTCCTCGCCCCAACGCTCCGCGGCGTATTGAATCATCTCGCCACGGCGGCGGTCATCGAAGTCGATATCGATATCCGGTGCGGATGGACGCTCCGGGTTGAGGAATCGCTCGAACAGGAGACCATGCTCGATGGGGTCGATATTGGTAATTGTCAGTGCGTACGCCACGAGCGCGCCTGCCGCAGAACCACGGCCCGGGCCCACCCAAATGCCGACGGAGCGCGCGTGCTTGATGAGCTCGGCGACGATGAGGAAGTAGGACGGGTAGCCCTTCATGTCGATGACGCTGATTTCGTACTGCGCGCGCTCGATGTATTCCTGCGGCACCTCTTCGCCGGGGAAGCGCGCCTGGAGGCCCTCCATGACCTGGTTGGTCAGCCACGACGTCGGGGTCTCGCCCTCCGGCACGTCGGCGATCGGCATGCGGTCGAGCGGATGCTCCTCCCACAGCTCGCTGTAGTCCTGTACACGCTCGGCAATCCACAGCGTGTTATCGCAGCCATCCGGGACCATGTCGTCCCAAATCTCACGCATCTGCGCAGCCGACTTGATGTAGTAGCCCGTGCCATCGAACTTGAAACGGTCCTGGTCCATGAGCGTCTTGCCGGTCTGCACGCAGAGCATCGCCTCGTGCGAGGCCGCCTGCGACTCGAGCACGTAGTGGCAGTCATTCGTCACCAGCGGCGGCAGGTCGAGCTTGCGCCCGATTTCCAGCAGCTCGGAGCGCACGCGCGTCTCGATGTCGAGGCCGTGGTCCATGAGCTCAAGGAAGTAATTATCTTTGCCGTAGATGTCCTGCCACATCGCCGCGGCCTCGAGCGCCTCATCAAACTGTCCCAGGCGCAGGCGCGTTTGCACGTCGCCCGACGGGCACCCCGTCGTCGCGATGATGCCATCCGCATGTTCGGCGATCAGCTCCGCGTCCATGCGCGGGTACTTACCCAACTGCCCCTCGTACGACGCCAGCGAAGACAGACGGAACAAGTTCTTCAAACCCGTCGCGTTCTCAGCGAGCATGGTCTGGTGCAGGTACGAGCCGCCGCCCGCGACGTCATCGCGCTTCTGGTCCGGCGTACCCCAGTGCACACGCTTCTTATTGAAGCGCGACTCCGGAGCCATGTACGTCTCAATACCAATAATCGGCTTAATCCCCGCCGAGGTCATGCGCTGGTAAAACGCATTCGATCCAAACATGTTGCCGTGGTCCGTCATGCCCACGGCTGGCATCCCCTGACGCTTGACCTCCTCCGAGAGCAGGTCCACCTTCGCCATACCATCCAGCATGGAAAACTCGGTGTGATTATGCAGGTGAACAAAGGAGGAGTTTTTCGCCATGCAGACAGTCTAGCGGCCGCGTCAAACCCCCGAAGCCGTCCCTTTTGATGAGAAACGTTTCCCGCCACACGGCTAGCGGAGTACATTAATCTCCGATGTTTTACACCATTGCCGCCTACCTCATGTGGGGCTTCTTCCCCGCATTCTTCCCGCTGCTGCTGCCCGCCTCTCCCCTCGAGATTCTCGCGCACCGCGTCATTTGGACCGCGGTACTCGTCACGGGTTTCCTCGTCGTCACCGGCGGCTGGCGCGAACTCTCGCGCCTCGACAAGAAGACCTGGGCCTGGCTCGCCGCGGCCGGCGTGTTCATCTCCGTCAACTGGGGAACCTACGTCGTGGCCATCAACTCGGGCCATGTTGCCGATGCCGCCCTCGGCTACTTCATCAATCCCCTCGTCTCCGTCGCGCTCGGCCTGGTTTTCTTAAAAGAAAGCCTGCGCAAGCTCCAGGCCGTCGCCGTCGGCATCGCCGCCATCGCGGTCATTTACCTCACCTTCTTCACCGGCCAGGCGCCCTATATCTCGCTTCTGCTCGCCTTCTCTTTCGGCATCTACGGCCTCATTAAGAAGCAGGTCCGCGTCTCCTCGACCGGCTCCGTTGCCGCCGAGACCCTCGTCGTCCTGCCCGTCGCGCTCATCTACGTCCTGTGGCTCGAATCCTCCGGCGCCGGCACGTTTACTTCCGAAGGCCCCCTGCACATCGTGCTGCTCATCGGCTCCGGTCTCGTCACCGCGCTGCCGCTGCTCTGCTTCGCCCAAGGGGCCAAGGCCCTTCCCCTGTCGACCGTGGGCATGCTCCAGTACATGACGCCACTCATGCAGATGCTCTGGGCGCTCTTCGTCACCCACGAGCACTTCTCGACGCACCGCTGGATCGGCTTCGGCATCATCGGACTCGCCGTCGCCGTCTACTTCACAGACCTCATCCAAATGGCTGCCGCCCGCCGCAAGCGCTCGCGCTCAGCGGCATGAACGTGCCGGTGATACTGAGATTTTCGTGAGAAGCGTTAGTTTCTGTGGATAACTCCCCGAATTTCGCCCACTCTATTGGGCAACCGGCGCAGGTTGTCCACAGGAAAATATGTTCCCCTAGCATTGTGTGCCGCGTGCCTTTAGCTTCTGGGGCATGACAGTTTCTCTCTTCGCAGCTCTTACCCTCGGCGTTACCTCGCTTCCCGAAGCCGCCGGCATGTCGCTCAAAGACATCCTCGCCCTCGGTGTCGCCCGCCCCGACGCGCTTCTCGTGCGCCGCCTGCACAAGGTCTACTACGGCCACACGCAAGCCACGACCCTCCAAGCCGAAGCCCGCGCCGCGGCAATCCGCCGCAAGCACCCACTCCGCGTGCTGGAGAAAATTGAGAACCTCATCGCCTCCGCTCCCAATAAGGACACGCTGCGCGCGCTGCTGGCGGACACCGCCGCCGAAGACATCCCCACCGTCGCTGCCAAGCACATTGAGAAAAAGCCCAAAAACGAATACGCCCGGCTAACCCAATCCCCCGACGGGTGGGCACGCTTGACCATCTTCACCAAGGACCAACGACTCCTCGACTTCGCCAACGGCCTGCCCGGCGTGACCCCGAAATCCCGGAACAAGCTTTTAGACGGGTTCAAAGAATTCGTCGAAGGCGCAACCAGGCTCGCACCGCCGCGGCGCATGGTCCATATCGTGCTCAAGCTCGACGAGATGGACAAGATTACCCGCGGCGAAGGCGACGACGTCACCATCCGCGCCTCGGACGGCTCAGTGCGCACCGGCGCGCAACTGTTGCAAGAGAAAGTGGCGCCGTACTTCCAAGCGACCATCATCAACTGGCGGGGCGAACCGATCGACAACTACTACGGCCGAGAGTTCACGAAGAAAGCTATCGACATGAACACCGCGGTCTACCTCGAGTGTTTGACCCCTAACTGCCACATACCCCGCGACCGCTGCGAGAACGATCACATCGTAGCCGTCAACAAAGGCGGGCTCTCAGTCCTCGATAATTTGATGCCACTGTGCAGGTACCACAACGGAAAGAAGGCCGACGGCGATAGCTACTGGAAAGACGACCAAGGCCGCATCTGGTTCCAGCCAGCCTACGGCGACCCCGTCCTCTGTTAGGACACACCCCCGAAGCACCCGCCCCACCCCGGCGGGCACTTCGGCATGCCCTAACGCCGCCGCGCCTCTTTGGCCCGGCGGCGCGCCTCCTTTTCTTCCGCGGCGTCGAGCGCCCAGCCCGGCATGACTATCAGGAGACCAGAACCGGCAAGCGCGACCACGGCCCCCATCACGCGGTCGAGGGCCTCGCCGCCGAAGGCGAGAAGGCCGAGCCCCAGCACGAGCGCCGCCACGGCGCAGAGGAACCCAAACTTGTAGTTCGGCATCCACGCGCCGAACCCTCGCACGTTCGAAAGCCAGTTGTCCATAGCGCCCCAGCCTATCGCACCCCGCGTACCCTGGACGCCATGGAATTCACGACAGACACCGGCATGATCCGCGTTCGCGACGCCCACCTGCACAACCTCCGCAACGTCGACGTCGACCTCCCACGCGGCCAACTCGTCGCGGTCACAGGTGTCTCGGGCTCGGGCAAGTCGTCTCTGGCCTTCGGCACCATCCACGGCGAGGGCCAGCGCCGCTATTTTGAGTCCGTGGCGCCGTTCGCCCGCCGGCTCATCTCCTCGGCGGTCGACCCGCAGGTCGGCGGCATCGAGGGGCTCCCGCCCACGGTCGCCCTCCAGCAGTCCACCTCGGGCGGCGGCGCGCGCTCCACCGTGGGCACGGTCTCCGCGATGTCGAACACCATCCGCCTGCTTTACTCGCGCGTAGGCGACAACCCGGAGGGCCTCTACTCAGACTCCTTCTCCCCCAACACACCTGAAGGCATGTGTCCGGACTGCCAAGGCACCGGCATTCAGCACGTGCCCACAGAAGAATCCATGGTCCCGGACCCGACACTGTCCATCAACGAGGGCGCCATCAAGGCGTGGCCGCAAGCCTGGGCAGGGAAGAACTTCCACGACATTCTGGAGGAACTCGGCTACGACCTCGACTCCCCCTGGCAGGACCTGTCGCAGAAGGACCGCGACTGGATCCTCTTTACCGAGGAGCGCCCCGTCGTCACCGTCCATCCACACCGCGGCGCCGACCAAATTCAGCGCAACTACGAGGGCACATGGCGCTCCGTCGCGAGCTACCTCACCAAGACCTTCCACGAGACACAGTCGGACACGCTACGCGACCGCACCCTGCGCTTCATGGAGTCCCACACCTGCCCCACTTGCGGCGGCCGCCGCCTCAACCCCAAGGCCCTCAAGGTCACGTATGCGGGACTGCGCATCGACGAGCTCGGCGCGCTTCCCCTCGCCGACGTACTCACCCTGCTCCAGGCGCAGCCGCACGACAACACGGCCGCCGAGCTGCTGCTCAAACAGGCCATCCCCGCGCTCGAGTCCGCGGTCGAGCTGGGGCTTGGCCACTTAAGTCTCGATCGTCCCTCGGCGACGCTCTCGCCCGGCGAGCTCCAGCGCCTGCGCCTAGCCGCCCAGCTGCGCTCCGGGCTCTTCGGCGTCGCCTATGTCCTCGACGAGCCTTCGGCCGGTCTCCACCCCGAGGAGCGCACCGCCGTCATGGATATCTGCCGCCGCTTCCTCGCCGCCGGCAACTCCGTCCTCCTCGTCGAGCACGACATGGACTTGGTCGCGCAGGCCGATTGGCTCGTCGACGTCGGCCCGCTCGCAGGCGAGGCCGGCGGCGAGATCCTCTACTCCGGCCCCATCGACGCCTATGCTGCCGAGACCCCCACCTCCCACGCCTTGCACTCCCGCCAGCTCCAGCTCAACGCCGCGCCCCGCGACGCTCACGGCGAGCTCTCCCTCCACGGCGTCAACTGCCGCAGCATCAAGGAACTTGACGTTGACTTTGGACTCGGCCAGTTCACCGCCGTTGCCGGTGTGTCGGGCTCGGGCAAGTCGACGCTCATCTCCACCGTGCTCGCCGGTCTCCTGCGCAGCACCGCCACCGCCGTGAGCGATAACGAGGAGGAAACCGGCTGGTCGGTCCGCGCACACGAGGGCCTCGACCAGGTCTCGCGCGTGGTGCAGATTACCCAGAAGCCCATCGGCCGCACGCCGCGCTCCACGCTGGCCACGTACACCGGGCTTTTCGATGCCGTCCGCAAGCTCTTCGCCGCCACCCCCGCCGCCAAGGAGAAGAAGTGGACCGTCTCCCGCTTTTCCTACAACGTCAAGCAGGGCCAATGCCCCACGTGCGGCGGCGCAGGCCAGATCGAGGTCGAGCTCGCGTTCCTGCCGGGCTCGTACTCAACGTGCCCCGACTGCCACAGCGCCCGCTATAACCCGGAAACCCTCGAGATAACCTGGAACGGCTACACCATCGCCGACGTCCTCGCGCTCACCGTCGACGACGCCGCCGCGGTCTTCGCCGAGGAACCGCCCATCGCCCGCGCACTCGCCACCCTCCAGTCCGTCGGCCTCGGCTACCTGCGCCTCGGCCAGGGCGCCCCGGAGCTCTCCGGCGGCGAGGCCCAGCGCATCAAGCTCGCCACCGAGCTCCAGCGCTCCCGCAACTCCCGTCGCGGCCACACTGTCTACATCCTGGACGAGCCCACCACGGGCCTCCACCCCGCCGATATCGCGTTGCTCAACGCGGAGCTCCACAAGCTCGCCGATGCCGGCCAGACCGTCCTCGTCGTCGAGCACAACCTCTCCGTCATCGCTTCGGCCGACCGCGTCCTCGAGATGGGGCCCGGCGCAGGTGCCGACGGCGGCCGGATTATCGCCGACGCCACGCCCGCCGAGCTCGCCCGCCGCGACACCCCCACGGGGCGCGCCTTAGCCAGCCGAGCCTAACGGGCGGATGCCGAAGCTGCCCCAGGCGGCATCGGCAGGCGCGGCATCGACGACCACGACCTCGTCGCGAGCAGCGAGGCTGCGCAGCACATCCCCGTCTGCGTAAACGACCACCGCAGAGATAGTCCGCGGGTTCTTCAGCTCCCCGATGCCCGCGATCGCGGTATCGATGCGCCCAAACTCGAGCTCAAAGACATCCGCGCGCGTCACCCCCGCGACGGGCTCCGCGAGCGGCACCGGGCTTGCCGCGCCGACGATCATGGCGCTCACGCGCGGGACGTCCGCCAGCGCGTCGGAGGCTTGCTGCGCGGTGAGCGGCGCGGTAAAGGACACGAGCGCGTAGCGATCCTCGTCCACGTCAGCGAGCGAGTCCGCGACCCGCGCGATATACGCCTCGCGGGACTCCTCGACGTCGGGCCCCAGCTGGTCGCCCTGCACCGGCACCTCGCCGTGGGAGCCGAACACGCCGAAGCCCAGGACGACGAGCAGCGCCGCGACCGCCCCTGCGGCGACGCGGCGACGCCGATAGACGAGGGCCTGGTTCATCCGCGCAGTACCTCAAGCGCGTGCTCGAGGTCCGCCGGGTAGGGCGCCTCCACCTCGAAGTACTTGCCTGTGCCCGGGTGCGTGAAGCCGAGCTTGACCGCGTGCAACCACTGGCGGTTAAGGCCCACCCGCTTGGCGAGGTTCGGGTCGCAGCCGTACATCGGGTCGCCCACGCACGGGTGCCCCGTGGCGGACATGTGGACGCGAATCTGGTGCGTGCGGCCGGTCTCCAGGTGCACCTCGAGCAGGCTCGCCTCGCGGAAGGCTTCGAGCAGCTTGTAGTGAGTCACCGCGTTCTTGCCGCCGTCGACGACCGCGAATTTCCATCCCGAGGACGGATGGCGGCCAATCGGCGCGTCAATCGTGCCCTCAATCGGGTCCGGCAGGCCCTGCACCACGGCGTGGTACGTCTTCTTCACGGTACGTTCCTTAAACGCCTGTTTGAGCTGCGAATACGCCCGCATGCTTGCCGCGACAACCATGACGCCCGAGGTGCCCACATCGAGGCGGTGCACGATGCCCTTGCGCTCCGCCGGTCCGCCGTCCGAAAGCGTGTAGCCGGCCGCGCGGAGCCCGCCGATGACCGTCGGGCCCTCCCAGCCCAGCGTCGGGTGCGCCGCGACGCCCACGGGCTTGTGAACGCAGATGACGTCGTCATCCGCGTAGAGGACGTCCATGCCCTCCACGAGCTCCTCCTTCGGCACGAGCGGCTCCTCCGGCGCGGGCATGACCACGTCGATCCACCCGCCGGCGGTGAGGCGCTCAGACTTGCCCACCGCGACGCCGTCGATCTCCACGTCGCCGGCGTCGCAGGCCTTGGCGGCCTTGGCGCGGGAGACACCCAACAACTTGGCGAGGGCGGCATCGGCACGCATGCCCTCCAGCCCCTCGGGCACGGGCAGCCTACGAGACTCGCGCATTCCGACCCTCCAGCAGCAAGAAGATGATGAACACGACGACGCCGCACGTGATCGACGCGTCAGCAATGTTGAAGACTGCGAAGTTGCCCACCGAGATGAAGTCCACCACGTGGCCGAACCAAAACCCCGGCTCACGCACGAGGCGGTCGACGAGGTTGCCCAGCGCGCCGCCGGCGATCATCGCCAGACCCACGGCCTGTCCACGGTCGGTAATCCGCGGCGCGGCAATCGCCACGCCCACCACGAACGCGAGCTGGATGGTCGTAAACAACCAGGTCGAGCCGGCTCCGCCCATAGAGAACGCCGCGCCTGGGTTAAAAAGCAGATAGAAACGGAACCAGTCACCGAGGACGGGCAGGGGCTCGCCCTCGGTGAGGATGGACAGCATGAGCTGCTTGACGGCTTGGTCGACGACAGCGACGCCCACGATGATCGCCGCCATCATCCCCACGTATCTCTTCGCTTTCTCACTCACCCGGTCTATTGTAGGGTCCCCCGTCCTGTAATTTGGAATGGGTGAAACGTGTTGCAGTTTTATCAGTTCTCCTCACCGGCGCCCTCGCGGGCTGTAATTACGAAGCCCCCGGCCCCGCGGTCGAACAGGCCGTCGGCTCCGATGTCGACGCCCCACGCGTGACCGTCAAGGACGCCGGCACCGGCGATAAGCGCGTCCTCGCCTACGCAGACATCGGCAAAGAGCAGGCCGTCACCGTCGACGTCACCTCTGGGTTCGCCCAGGACGTCGTCAAAGCTGACCGCGCAGCGGACTTCGAGACCTCCAGCCTCGACGAGAAGACCACCACTCTCCCGCTGAAAGGCTCCGTCGAGGAAGCCTCCGAGGCCACCGACGGCCAAGCCGAAGCCTCCCGCAACGTCTTCTTCACCGTCGGCGTACCGGAGTACTCCGGCAACGTGCGCATCGACTCGGCTGAGGGCTTCCAATTCGGCTGGCGCGCCGTCGACTCCGGCCAGATGTCCTCGCTGCGCCTCGCTGCGCCCCAGGAGGGCACGGACGAGGCCCGCGCACTCGCGGAGACCGCCATTTCCACGCTCGTCTCGCTGCCTGTCGTCTTCCCCGACGAAGAAATCGGCGCCGGCGCGACGTGGACCGTCGAGTCCCGCGTCGCTGGCGGCTCGCCCCTGCTCCAGACCGTCACCTACACCGTCGACGCGCTCACGGACACCGGCGCGCAGCTTTCCGTCGACGTCGACCAACGCCCGAGCCTCGGCGCCCTGTCGCTCGACGCCGCCACTCAGCCTTCCGATGCCCCCTCCACCGCTTCTGCCGGCACTCTCGACGTCCGATCCTCCGACTCGCAGGCCTCCGGCAAGCTCACCGTCGATTTGTCGCAGCCGCTGCCCGTGGCCGGCGACGTCGACGTGATGACCCGCGTCGTCTACGGCCAGGACGGCGGCGAACAGCCCGCCGTCGTCCAGACCACAAAGACCGGCCTCAAATTCTCGCCCAACGCCGCAGACTAACGCTCCTGTTCTTCTCGGCGCCATCGCGTCCGATGCCCTCGGCGCCTGGGACTTCCGCGCGCGACCTGCCGAGTTCACAGTGCCGGTACTCACGCTCGCAGGCAGCGATGACCAGGTCACTCCCCAGCGACGATGCGCGCTCGGCGAGGCCACCGGCGCTCAAACGACGAAACGCCCCGCGCAACAGCGGGGCGTTTGTCTTGAGGTGTTACTCAGCGGCCGGGGCGTCGACCGGAGCTTCCTCGGCTGGGGCGTCGCCAGCCGGAGCCTCGGCGGCGGGGGCTGCGGGGTCGGCAGCGGGGGCATCGGCAGCCTCGCCGGCGCCGGCACCGGAAACGGCCGGGTCACCGGCGGTATCGGCAGCGGTGGCGCCGGTCTGGGCGTTACACATCGCCGGAACCTGCTCCGGGGCGACGGTGCTGGTAATCAGGGTGCACGTCCAGGACTGGGAGAGCTTCCACACGCCGTCCTCGTAGACGAACTCGACCTGGTCCGCGGTCTGCGTGTTCGGGTTATCCGGGGTCGTGAACTCCACGGTGGTAAGCAGGCTGTCCGGGGTGTAGCCCGGCACGACCGGGTCGACGACGGTGAACGTCGCGCCGGACTCGGCCTTGGACGCGGCCATCGTGTCGAAGAGCTCCGGCGCGGACTCGCCGCCCTGGACGGTCTGGGTCTTCTCCTCGAGCGGAACGTTGGGATCCGTGGCCTTAGCGAGGATCGCGTTGAGGTCAGCCGCGGTGGGCAGCTCAGCCGGGGCGGTCGCAGTATCCGAAGCAGCAGCCGAGGACGCGGCCGAAGTCTCGGCCGTGTCGCTGGAGTTCTCATCGGACGAGCAGGCCGCCAGGGTCGTGGCGGCGGACAGTGCCAGCGCGGCGGCGGCCAGCTTGGTGTACTTCACGATTTCTCCTTGGATCTCTATGGCAATAACGCCCAAGCCTACCTGCGCGCTGCGCCGCGCCTGGCATACGACCCGGCTGCGTGCCCGGATTCACAGGTTTCCAGCACGGGGCGTTACGGCTCGTCTAAGCTGTGGGGCTATGACAACTGTGCTCATCTCCACCGGCGGAACCATCGCCTGCACCACCGACGCCTCGGGCGCGCTTGTGCCCACGAAAACCGCCGCGGACCTGGCGGCTTTGCTTGACGAGCCCGTGCGTGCCGTCGACTACATCCAACTCGATTCCTCCGCCGTGACGCTCGCGGACCTGGACGGGCTCATCGCCATGATCATGGAGACGGCCGCGGACCCGACCGTGGAGCGCATCATCGTCACGCATGGCACAGACTCGCTCGAGGACACCGCCATGGCGCTCTCCCTCTTCTATGACAGCCTTACCCCCGTCGTGCTCACCGGTGCGCAGCGGCCTTTCGATGCCGCCGAGCCCGACGGCCCCCGCAACCTCAACGACGCACTGCATGCGGAGGGCTCCGGTGTACTCATCCAATTCGGAGGAATGACCACCCCGGCATGGGGCGCGCGCAAGGAGCACACGCAGTCCCTGCGGGCGTTCGGCGCGGCGGAGGCCGACTTCCCCTCCGTCCTCCCGCTGCCCCGCCACCCGCTCGCAGACCAGAAGGTCACAGTGCTCGCCGCCTATCCCGGCGCGCCGGGCGAGCTTGTCGATGCCGCCGTGGCCGCCGGCTACCGCGGCCTCGTGGTCGAGGGCATGGGCTCCGGCAATGTGAGCCCGGGCATGGGCGCGGCGCTTGCCCGTGCCCTCTCCGCCGGCGTCCAGGTCGTTCTCACCACCCGCGTGCCTCACGGCCCGGTGTCGCTCATCTACGGCGGCGAGGGCGGCGGCGCGACGCTCGCGGCGAAGGGCGCGGTGGGCTCGGGCATCCTTCACGCGGGCCAAGCGCGCATCGTGCTCGCTGCTGCGCTGGCGACGGGCACGGACGTGCGCGAGCTTTTCGGCTAAGACTCGCGAGCGGGGGCATCGGCGAGCTCGTCGTCGGCGGCGAGCCAGTCAGCCCAGTCGAGGCTGTCCAGCGGATCGCCGGGATGCAGCGCCGGGTCGTTGACGGCGAAGGAACAAGTCTTGCCGGGGCCCGTGGCACGGGTTTCGAAGCGCACACTCACCACGCCGTGGCCGGTGCCTTGGACCCAGCCGTGGCCGTACTCGTCGTGCACGATATCCTGCGTCGCCACCCACGTGTCCTCGGGGACGTCTTCGGTGACGACCTCGACGCGCTCGGGCACGCGGCCGTCCGAGACGCCGGGCTCGTAGTCCGTGTCGTCGCGCGTCACCGCGAGCCGGTCGAGTTCCGGGAAGAGCACGTCCTGGCGGGCTTCCTCAAGCCCCGAGTAACTCACGCCCACAAGGCGAATGGGGCCCAGCTCGTCCGGGTAGCGCGCAACGCGGAATGCGGTGGCCTTGAGCGTGTCCAGATCGTCCGTTGCGTACGAAAGCGTGGCAGAGCGGGATTCGATGTGGAAGTCAGCCATGCGCAATTTAAGCGTCACGGTGCGGGCGCCGCGGCCGTCCTTGAGGAGGCGACGGTGGGCGCCCTCGGCGGCGCGGACGATGGCGGCATCGACAGTCTCTTTAGTGAGGAGGTCTTTGGGATACGTGTGCTCCGTGGATATCTGCTTGGAGATGGCGCGCGGGGCGACGACGCGGTTATCGATGCCCTGCGCCATGAGCCACAACGAGCGCCCCACCGTCGAGCCGATAGAGATGTCGACCTCCTTCTCCGACATCGCCGCTAGGTCGCCGATGGTCACGATGCCGATCGCGTTGAGCTTCGCGCCCGTCACTGGGCCGATGCCCCAGAGCTTCGTCACGGGCAGCGGGTGGAGCATGTCCAGCTGGCGCTCGACCGGAATGATGTACACGCCGTCGGGTTTGGCCTCGCCAGAGCCGATTTTCGCGAACTGCTTGCCAGAACCTGCGCCGATGGACGCGGGCAGGCCCGTCTCTTCCCGAATCGTGCGGCGCAGGTCCTCGCACCACTCGCGGACCTCCTCGGGCGTCGCGCCCACGAGCTCGGGCGGCTCGAGGAAGGCCTCGTCGATGGAGAGCTGCTCAAAGACCTCGACGCGGCGGGCGACGGACTGAAAGACGCGGCGCGAGGCCGCCGAATACACCGGAAAGCGCGGGCGCACGACCACGCCGCGCAGCCCCACGAGCTGCTGCGCGCGGTACATAGGCATGGCGGAATGCGCGCCGAACTCGCGAGCTTCATAGGACGCGCCCGCCACGACGCCGCGGCCCGACAGCCCGCCCACGAGGACGGGCCGACCGCGCAGGGTAGGCCGGGTCAACTGCTCACACGACGCGAAGAACGCGTCCATGTCGATGTGTAGGACCCAGCGCTGCATGCAGCTCAGTCTATCGTGGGAGTTCATCCGAGCCGAACAGAAGGGCGAACGCTATGAGCGTCGCAACGTCACCGCCGCAACAACAAGCCCGATGCCCGCGATCTCCGGCAGCGTGAGCCACTGCCGCAGCGCCACTGCGCCCACCACGGCGGCCACGAGCGGCAGAATGGCCTGGAGCAGCGCGAAGTACGCCGAGCCCGCCATGCGGAGCACCACTTGGTCGAGCGAATACGGAATGGCTGCCGAGAGCAGGCCGAGCGCCAGCGCCAACCCGACCACGGCCCCGCCGCCCAGCGACAAGGATGAGGGCCACAAGACTGCCACGAGCGGCACCCCTGCGAGCCCGGCCCAGCAGAACCCGACGGCCATGGTGGTGCGAGTGCCGCGGCCATCGGCAGCAGCGGCGGCAACGCGGGAGCCGGCGAGGATATAGAGCGCCCAGAGCGCGCCCGCCGCAAGCGCCCAGAGCAGGCCCGCGCCGGCCGTCGTCCACGTCGCGCCGGAAATGATGAGCACTCCGGCCACCGCGAGGCCCAACGCCAGCCAATCGCGGCAATTCCGCGAGCCCCACGCGGCCACGGCGACGGGACCGAGGAACTCGATGGCCACCGCCGTGCCTAGCGGAACGGAGTGGATGGCCTGGTAGAAGACCATGTTCATTCCCATCGTCACCACGCCATAGACCGCGGCATGGAAGCCGGGCCACCCCAGGAAGTCGCGCACGCGCGGGCGCGCGAGTACCGCCAAAATAAACCCGGCCGCAGCAATGCGAAACCACGCGACGACGACGGGCGGGAACTGCGCAAAGAGCCCCACCGCGACGGCCGCGCCCGCATACAGCGACAGCCCGGAGACGACCATGACACCCGGCGCGCGCCAGCGGCTCACGGGAATGGATGCTGCCACGGTCACTCCTTTCCTGCTTGTGTCTCGTACATCATGGCACACTGAATTGCATCTATCGCTCACTCAGTGGGGTGTCTACTTGCAATGGATGCAACATGGATACAAGATGTATCCATGACCAGTTCACCACCCGCTGCCGAGCGCGCCTATGAGTTTGTAAAGAACCGCATCATCAGCGGCGACTACACCCAGAACACGCTGCTTTCCGAGGGCGATGTCGCCGCCGCCATCGGGCTGTCGCGCACCCCCGTGCGCGAGGCGTTCCTGCGCTTGGAGGTCGAGGGCTTCCTGCAGCTCTACCCCAAGCGTGGCGCGCTGGTCGTACCCATCCATCCGGACGATATCCGGGAAGTCTTCGATGCCCGCGAGCTCATCGACGCCCATTGCGCGGAGCATATCTGCCAGCTTGCCGATGCCGCCCGCGCGGCGTTGGGCGAGCAACTCACCGCCGTCATCGCGGAGCAAACCGCCGCGCTTGACCGCGGCGATCTGCGCGACTACACGCGTCTCGATGCCGTCTTCCACCAAACCATCATGGACCACGGCGGAAACTCCATCCTGGCGCAGCTCGGCCACAGCCTACGCGAGCGCCAGCAGCGCTTCACGGCGGCGGCGATTGGCCGCAACGTCGAGACGGCACGTTCCTTCGTCGAGGGCCACCAGCGGCTCACCGCCGCGTTGGTCGCCGGAGACCTTCCCACCTATCGCACCGAAATACACGCTCATCTGTCGAATTCGAGGAACCAATTATGAGCACACCCGTGTCAACCACGTCCGAAGTGGAGTCAGAACCATTTTCTCAGGCCTCGGCGCCTGCCGCCGAGGCCCCCTCTCCTCTACATTTTGGCCCCCATGCATGGTGGCCCGTTGCCGGCTCCATGGTCGCTGTGGCCTGGGGCGGCAACGAGTTCACCCCGTTGCTCGTCATGTACCGCGAGACCTCTCACTTCTCGCAGGTCACCGTCAACGGCCTGCTGGGCGCCTACGTGTTGGGCATTATCCCGGCGCTGCTCATCGGTGGCCCGCTGTCCGACCTCATCGGCCGCCGCCCCATGTTGCTGCCGGCCGCTCCCCTGTCACTCCTGGGTTCCTTCCTGCTGTCCATTGGCCCGCACGAACCGCTCATCATCGCCGCCGGGCGCATCCTCTGCGGCATGGCGCTGGGCCTGGTCATGGCCGTCGGCTCGACGTGGGTGAC
Organism: Corynebacterium sp. HMSC072G08; assembly: GCF_001809185.1. Taxonomy (NCBI): domain Bacteria; kingdom Bacillati; phylum Actinomycetota; class Actinomycetes; order Mycobacteriales; family Corynebacteriaceae; genus Corynebacterium; species Corynebacterium sp. HMSC072G08. Next base: position 56,474 of record NZ_KV796447.1, on the reverse strand, counting down.
CGAACTTATCCAGCGCGCGGGCGGCGACCCGTCCGCCGGCGCCCGCAAGGCGTCGCTCTGCTTGACCGCTGGCTTCCTCGTGGGCGCGGGCCTGGCCTCCGTTCTCGCGCAGTGGGGCCCGTGGCCCACGCACACTGCCTACGTCCTCCACATCGCGCTCACACTCGTCACCGCCATCTGGCTTACCAAGACTCCGGAGACGCGCTGCCCGCGCCACGGCGACGTAAAGACCACCATCCTCGATCTCACCGTGCGCGAGATGCTCGACATGCTGCGCATCCCGTCCGCCGCGCACCGCCGGTTCCTGCGCGTCGTCGTCCCCGTCGCCCCGTGGGTCTTCGGCTGTGCCGGCGCCGCCTACGCACTGCTGCCCCAGCTGCTGTCCAAGTCCGCCGGCGAGGCGCCCATCGCCTTCTCAGGCCTGATGACCGTCATCACCCTGGGCTGCGGCGTCGCGGTCCAGATGCTGGGCAAGCTCATCGACACGCACAAGTCTGCACGTGCCTCCGCCATCGCCATGGCTGTTATCGCCGTCGGCGCCATCCTCGGTGCCTACGCCGCGCACACGCTCTCGCTGCCCGCCGGCATCGCCGCCGCCGCGACGATGGGCGCCGGCTACGGCCTAGCCCTCGTCGCAGGCCTCTCCGAGGTCCAGCGCATCGCCGGCGACACCGAGCTCGCAGGGCTTACCGCCGTGTACTACTCCGTGAGCTACCTCGGCTTCTTCATCCCTATGCTGTTTAGCGCCCTGGCGCCGTACCTTGGTTTCACCACGCTGTTCATCGTCGGTTCGGTCCTCGCCATCGCGTGCTTCGTCAATGTGCTCTTCGCCTGGCGTGCGCACCTGCCGGGTACCCGCCGCTAGTCCAGCTCGCCGCTCCCTCCCCAGCGTTCACCGCGCTGGGGATTTCCTTTTCCTGCAGCTAAGGGAATTTTCATATGAATTGGAGTCGGACACTATAAATATCTCCGATGTGAGATGAAAGGGATTCCACCAACGTTGGGAGATTCAATGGCCATCCTCATCATGCCCAACCTTCAACTCGGTTCCGAGCACTCCCTTGGCCTTGCCTGGGAGCTCTCGGCATTCGAGTTCGGCGTGTCCGAAGGAGCCACCAGCGTCATCTTCACCGGCCCCCTCCTCGCTGGCGGCGCGCCCACGGACGAAGCCGACGTCGTTCTCAAGCCCGCACTCGCCCGCTTCGATGACTGCCTCCTTGTCGCCAAAGGCGACCTCGGTTGCAAAGCCCCCCGCCTCGTGGCGGGCTTTTCTGTCCAGCTTTGGGTTTATGGCGCCTT
>NZ_KV796447.1:54654-55075 GCF_001809185.1 Corynebacterium sp. HMSC072G08 | reverse complement strand
TCTGTCCAGCTTTGGGTTTATGGCGCCTTGACTCCTCATTGGGGTGGTGAAGCACCACAAAACCAAAGCTGGCATGGGTCGGTCCGGCTTAGCTTTGGGTTTATGGCGTTTGGGGCCGTGGTGGCGATGCCGAGGTGCTATAAAACCAAAGCTAGGGCTCTTGACCGGTGGCTGGGTTTGAGTTTTTATCGTTTCGGGCGGCCGCGGAGGGGCTGAAATGATAAAACCCAAAGCTGGCGAGCGGCGGGGGGATTAGTACAGAGCGGGGCGGATAGCCGCCCACGCGGGAGCGAGCTGGCCCGAGAACATGGACCAGCCATGGAGGCCACGGTCGAGATAGTTCGTGGTGTGCTCGATGCCGGCGCGAGTAAGAGCAGAGTCGAGACGCTGCGTGCCGCCAATCTGATCCGTGAGCGGCTTG